>CAZHUR010000105.1:0-7958 GCA_964535395.1 uncultured Acidimicrobiales bacterium | reverse complement strand
GCGGAGCCCGTATCCGATACCGGAAATCGTGGGAGGGCGGAAGTCACGGCAACAATGCCTTGCGGCATTGGCGTGATGCGTGGAGGGAGTCGTGACCTCCACCCTGTATCCCACTTTGTTAGTCAAGCGAGGGCGATTCGCAAGACACCAGTAACATCGGGCAGGTAAGTCCTGACCTTGAGAAGGAAATTGTGATCGCTCAGGCGCTCTTTCTTGGCGAGAATCTTCTACCGTTGCTCGCCCTTGCGTTTGGCGGGGCACTCGTGGTTGGGCCTGGCCTTGCTCTCATTCGGCCACCCGAACACAAACGCGACGACTCGGATCTCTCCCGGCCTCCCATCATTCGGACGCTGGCCTTTATGAGCCTCGGCTTGGTTATGACCATCTGGGCTTTGGCGAGCCTGCTCCAAGGCGGCTGAGAACGGACCAAAAATTGAGGCGCCCCCGGTTGCATGGCGGAACGCAACCGGGGGCTTCCCGATCTCAGACGGCGGTTCTTCGACCGGGCGAAGTCAACCTTAAACAGAACCTGGCGAAAAGCCCGTACATTTTGATCAAAATCTTGTGATATGTGCGACTTTTAGTGTCAGAAGAGCACTTCGAGCCATGAGATCGGTCCCAAGGCGCCAATTTTCGTAAAATCGTCTTACTTTTCTTATGCCCAATGTGCGGCGACGCCACGCTGCGGGAGAGATCCAGCGCACCCATGGTCACGCTGAGTAGAAAGCAAAAACCCCCGAACCGATAGTTCGAGGGTTCTGGATAGACGTGTGGTGTTGTGCGCGAGGGGGGACTTGAACCCCCACGTCCGTTAGGACACTAGCACCTGAAGCTAGCGCGTCTGCCAATTCCGCCACTCGCGCGAGTATGCGACCCCCGATCGTAGCGGCGAAAGGCCAAACTGAGACGCAGATGAGGGACGGCAATGGGTGCTCGACCCGATTGAAGGGGGTATGAGGTCTGCCTCAGCTAGTTTCTGTAGTGTGGGCTTGCGAGATTTGGAACGAGCAATTGAACGTGGTGTGGACGGCGTGCTCGGCCGCGTCTTTCGATCCGAGGTCTCCGAGCTTGAGATCAGCAAGCGAGTAGAGCGAGAACTGGATGCAGGAACTCGTCGTGGTGACCGCGGTGCGCGCATCATGCCAAATCAGATCGAAGTGCGCATTCACCCAGGTGACGCTGATGCTCTTTCGACGAACACGGGCGAGATTGAGCGTTCTCTTCTGACGATGGCTCGGGACCGAGCCCGCGACAACGGGTGTGCGTTTGAAGGGCCTCTGACCGTGGCTCTCACCGTCGCCCCCGAGACACAGGCTGGAACGATCGAAGTGTTTGCGACCGCCGAGCACTCGATCTCTGGGATCGCGCCGGGCACTTTGATCTACCCCGACGGCTACCGCTACAACCTTCCAGATGCCGGACCGCAAGGGATCATCTTGGGGCGCGATCAAGACTCACACATCGTTATGGAAGACGAGCGCGCATCGCGATCGCACGCTCACATTCGACCGAGTCCGCAAGGTTGGGTTCTCGAGGATCTTGACTCGACCAACGGCACCCGCGTCAACGGCTTTCGTACCAAACTCCAGATCTTGTCCGACGGCGATGTCGTTACGATCGGCGCGACCCAATTCAAGTTCGACGCCTCATAACCAATGTCAGACGCTGCACTCACACTCATCTCTTTTGGGCTTCTTGGCGCCCTCTACGTTTTCTTCGCAGCGGTGCTGTGGTCGGGGTTCAGTATTCTCCGCCGGAGTCCCGCAGCCGCCTCTCCGATGCCGCAACCTAAATCTGGAACATCGCCTCGAAGCGCTCGGGGCCAGATCACCATCATCGAACCTCCCGAACTAGCGGGCGCTGTGGTGTCGATCGGTGACCAGTTCAGCGTCGGACGCGCAGCTGAATGCCATCTCACTCTCGACGACACGTTCATCTCTCAACACCACGCGAGCATCACCTGGCAGAACCGCCAATACATCGCTAGCGATGCTGGTTCCACCAACGGAACCTTTGTCAACGACGAACAACTTCTGGAACCTGTTGTGCTTCGGCCGGGAGATCGCGTCAGAATTGGCAGTACGGTGCTGGAGTTCTCTTAGCCGCCATGACCATGACCTCGAACCAACCCACTTCCCCGACTACCCGAATGGTGACCACATGAGCCAAACCGTGCTGCGCTGGGGCTTGGGGACCGACGTTGGTCGCGTTCGCCACGTCAACCAGGACGCTGTGATGGCCAACGGTTCGTTGTTTGTGGTTGCCGATGGCATGGGCGGGCATCAAGGGGGCGAAGAAGCGTCGCGAATTGCCGTTGGAAGCTTCGGTCTTGTTGGATCGATTCAAACGGTTACCGAACTCGAAGAAGCAGTGCATAAGGCAAACGAGCTCATTCGCGAGAAGGGGTCGGTCGAACCGGAGCTGAGCGGGATGGGCACCACCGTCGTCGCAATAGGGGTTCTGCCAGCGACATCAACCGACGGAGTGCTCCACCTCGCGGCAGCCAATGTTGGCGACAGTCGCCTGTATCTCTTCGAAGACGGAGAGCTCAAACAAGTTTCGTTCGATCACAGCCTCGTAGGTGAACTCGAACGAGCCGGCCAGATCACTGCCGAAGAAGCCACTCGCCACCCGCAGCGCAACGTCGTCACCCGAGCGCTTGGCGCAGACGACGAAGTGGATGTCGACACATGGGAGATCCCCGCGCGCCACGGCCAGCGCTATTTGCTCTGCTCTGACGGGCTGATCAACGAGGTCAGCGACGAAGAGATTCGAGCCGTGATGTCGTCGAATCCCGACCCTGCAGATACCGCCAACAAGTTGGTCGCTGCAGCTAACGACTCTGGCGGACGCGACAACATCACCGTGCTGATCCTCGACGTGGTCTCGGACCCCGCCTAAGACCGATTCGAGTCGCTGTGGGTTCACGCCGTAACCACGAGCTAGTTCTTCTCGCCTTTGCCGGAGCGGTCACCGCTGGCGCGTACGCCTTGGCGAGCCTCGGCCGTAACGCCTCGATCCCGGCAGATCTGCTGCCGTTCCTTTTGTTCGTGATGGCCCTCTTGCTCGGTGCTCACCTCGTGCTTCGCTGGCGTGCTCCGTACGCCGACCCGACCATCTTGCCGATCGTTGCACTACTCAACGGGCTCGGCTACGTGTTCATTGTTCGCCTGGCCAGCGACATCGACGATGCGAGTGCGCTCCCTGGACAACAAGCCACCTGGACCGCTGTTGGAATCATTGCCTTCACCGTCGTGCTGGTGGCGGTACCTCGGGCGAAGGTGCTCGATAAATATCGCTACCTGGCAGCGATCGCCGGGATTGGCTTGCTCATCTTGCCTTTGCTTCCCGGCATTGGCAGAACAGTCAATGGCGCCCGCATTTGGGTGAGTGCCGGACCGATCAGCTTTCAACCTGGAGAGTTCGCCAAGATCGCCCTTGCGATCTTTCTTGCGAGCTATCTCGCCGAGAAGCGAGAGATGCTTCAGCGGACACGCTGGAAGGTCGGAGGGCTCTATGTCCCCGAGCTGAAACACCTGGCGCCTGTCCTCGCTGCGTGGGGGGCATCGCTCGTTGTCATGGTGTTCGAACGTGATCTTGGTTCGTCGCTTCTCATCTTGTTGCTGGTCATTGTGATGCTTTGGGTTGCGACCGCCCGCACGACGTTTCTCTTGGTTGGGTCCGGCCTCTTTCTCGCCGGAGGCTGGGCAGCCTCAACTCAATTTGCCCACGTCAGCGACCGGCTCGACATCTGGCTTCGCCCTTTCGACGACCCGAACGGTGTGGGGTTTCAGCCGGTCGAGGCGAGCTTTGCGCTCGCCAACGGCGGGCTTACCGGAACTGGCCCCGGAAGGGGTGAGCCCTTCCGCATCCCCGAAGTCGAAACCGACTTCATCTTCGCAGCGATAGGCGAAGAGCTTGGGCTCATTGGCTCGGTCGGCATCCTGGTCGCCTTTCTGATCCTGGTCACCTCCGGACTTCGGATTGCGATGGGCACGCGGGACGACTTCGGAAAACTTCTGGCGACATCGCTGTCGGCTCTGATTGGCATCCAAGCCTTCATCATCATCGGCGGCGTCATTCGCATCGTCCCGCTGACCGGTATCACCCTTCCGTTCGTTAGCTATGGAGGATCGTCTCTCGTTTCGAACTACGTGCTCGTCGCCCTGCTGCTGCGCATCTCCCACGACGGAGCGATGCGACCTGACCTGGGTGAGAGCGACGAGCCAGCGAATAACGAAGCACTGAGTTCAACGGGTGCGTCGTGAACAAGCAGATCTTGCATCTCGCCGTCGGGCTCATGGCTGCATATGTTGTGCTCTTCGCTCAGTTGAACAACATCCAGTTCTTCACCGCTGAGGAGCTTCAGTCACATCCGGACAACAGCCGTCCACTCGTGGCTGACTTCGGTGCGCCGCGGGGCGAGATTCGTGCTGCCGATGGCACAGTGCTCGCGCAATCGATCGAGATTGAAGAGGGCGTGTTCGAGCGTGAGCGGGTGTACCCCACCGGCGAACTGTTCGCCGAAGTCACCGGCTTCTTCTCGTTCGACGCAGGCGCCGACGGGTTAGAAGCATCCTTTGATGACGAGCTTCGTGGCGAGCAGAGTTCGTTGTCGGGGGCGCTTCGCGGTGCCTTTGGTAGCGAGGTGACGGTCAATAACCTGGAGACCTCGCTATCGGTTTCGCTACAAGAGACAGCACGCTCAGCTCTTGGCGAACGTCCTGGTTCTGTCGTGGCCATCGACCCAAATACGGGCGGAGTACTGGCGATGTGGTCGTGGCCAACGTTTGATCCCAATCCGCTGTCCTCGGTCGACGTGGGTGAGGCCCAAGCCGCTCGCGCAGCGCTTCTAGCTGATACCGCGGGCCCGCTACTGCCGCGCACGTTCAGAGAAACCTACTTCCCAGGGTCGACCTTCAAGGTGGTTACCGCGACCGCAGCACTCGAGGACGAGATCGTCGAGTTGGACACGCCGGTCTTCGATACCGTCACCGACTACACGCCTCCGCTCACCAACAACCCGCTCGGCAACTTTGGCGGTTCGAGCTGCGGTGGAGCGTTACGGGAGATGCTCGCTCGCTCATGCAACGCGGGCTTTGCTCAGCTCGCCGTCGAACTCGTTGGAGGGCCTTCGCTGGTCGAGGCAGCCGAAGGGTTCGGGTTTGGCGAGGTGCCGCCAATCGAACTTCCTCGCGTTGCAGAGTCGGTGATGCCGTCCAACTTCGGTGAAGATCTCGGCACGGACGTAGAGATAGCGCCCAGCTTGGTTACTCAACTCGAAGATCCGTCCCCAGTGTCTCTGACCGATGACATCCCATCGCTCGCTCAGTCGGCCATTGGCCAGTTCGATGTGCGAGCAACGCCACTACAGATGGCCCTCGTTGCTGCTGGCATTGCCAATGATGGTGAAGTGCTCGAGCCGCGTATTGTCAATCGTTTGGTCGACACCGACGGGAATGTCTCAAACGAAGCCGATCCGAGGGTCTGGCAAAGAGCGACCAGCCAACGAACAGCGCTCCTCGTGCAAGAGGCGATGATCGGAGTCGTCGAGAACGGCACGGGTACGAGCATGCAGACCCCTGGCCTCGTTGTCGGAGCCAAGACCGGCACTGCCCAGTTGGCGGCCGGAGTGGACGAAACTCATGCTTGGGTAATTGCCTTTGCCGGGCAGACCCCGGCCGATCCACAGATTGCACTCGCCGTAATCGTCGAGGCCGATCCGGCGATCGGCGAGCAGACCGGCGGCCGTGTTGCGGGTCCAATTGCGAAGGCCATGATCGATGCGTGGGCAGCGGAGGGGTGAGTTCGCCCGTTGCGTGGCGTTGCCACTACCGCACGTGGCGCTCCATGCGTTTTCCGTGGCCTAGACCTGTGTTTTTCCCTGTGGATAGCTAATATCAAGCCGGTATGTCAGAACCTTCCTACGAAGTTCTAGCAGGCCGCTACGAGTTGCACCGCCAACTCGCCAATGGCGGGACTGCCGACGTCTTTCTCGCTCGCGACCAACTCCTGAATCGCCCCGTTGCAATCAAGGTTCTGAACGCAACGCTTTCACAGGACGAAGCCTTCGTTGCTCGCCTGCGCAAGGAAGCCCAAGTTGTCGCGAGTTTGAATCACCAAAACATCGTCGGGGTCTTCGACCAAGGCGAACAAGATGGAGCTCCATTCATTGTGATGGAGTACGTCGACGGACGGAGTCTCGCGGAGATTCTGCGCAACGAAGGAAGCCTGGAGCCCGACCGCGCCGCATCGATTGCAATCGACATTGCCGCCGCGCTCGATGCGGCCCATCGCCAGGGGATGGTCCACATGGACGTCAAACCCGGCAACGTTCTGGTCACCAGCGATGGCCAGGTGAAGCTGGCCGACTTTGGCATCGCCAAGGCTTTGAACGAAGGCGCCGAAACCGACATGACCGTCGAGAACGGCACCGTCCTCGGCACTGCCACATACCTCTCGCCGGAGCAGGCGCAGGGCAAGAAGGTCGGGCCTCGCTCAGACGTCTATTCGCTCGCGGTGGTCCTCTACGAGATGCTCACCGGACGGGCGCCGTTCATCGGCGCCAACGCCATCGAGATTGCTCGCCAGCACGTCGAATCTGCACCCGAGTCGATTCGGGGCATGGGCATCGAAGTGGCGCAATCTCTTGAAGCGATCACGCTCAAGGGCCTCGCGAAGAACCCCGACCACCGGTATCCGTCAGTACGAGACTTTGCGTCCGACCTCAAACGCTACCTCGGAGGAGCGCACACGTTGAACTCTGGTGGCGCCACCGGAGCCGCAGCTTCTGCTCGACCAGTTACCGGTCGATCGACTCCGCCCGAAGACCCAACAATGGTCATCCCGGTCACGACTCCCCAGGACGCAACGGTGGGCGTGGGAGTTCTCGGAGCGAGCGCTGGCGCGGCGACCGGCCTTTCTGCGGCCCCGGCGACACCGGCCAGCGAAACTCCTGTTGAGGCCCAACCGATCGTCGTGCGCAGCGACGACACGTGGAAACGCAACGTGATGTTCTTCGTGTTTTTCGCGGTGCTTTTGGTGCTCCTTGGGTTCCTGGCGAACAGCCTGCTCGATGTGCTCAATCCTTCCAACACCGCAACAGACCCTGGGACGACGGTGCCGATTGGCGCGGAGACCGTAGAGGTCGACAACTTCATCAACCTTGAACAGGATCAAGCTGAACTGTTGATTGAACAGGCTGGTCTGGTGCCTCTCATCACCGCCGAACCGAACAACGATGTCGCCGAGGGACGGGTCTTTGCCCAAGATCCGCCTGCTGGGGCGATCGTTGAAGAGGGAAGCACGGTCCAGATCACTGTGAGCGAAGCAGAAGGACAGCTTGAGGTGCCGTCTCTGGTCGACTTGACGAGAGAAGAAGCAGACCTTCAACTCGCTCGCCGCGGTTTCACCGCCAACGCCGTCGACGTCGACCACCCAACCGTTCCCGCAGGCACAGTGATCCGACAAGAACCGGCAGCTGGCATGTCGGCTGAGCGTGGCTCGGTTGTGTTCTTCGAGGTCTCACTCGGGCCGTCGGAACGCACCGTCCCAGAGTTGGCCGGCGAAGAACTGACCGTTGCAATCGAGGCGTTGTTCGATCTTGACTTCCGCACCTCGTTTGTCGAGGAACCCAGTAACGAAGTAGAAGCTGGCCTCGTTCTGCGCACTGACCCTCCAGCAGGCTCATTGGTGCGCGGCGGCGAGATCGTAACCGTGTTCCAGTCGAGTGGGGTCGCATCCACGCCCGTGCCGTCGGTGCTTGGGTTGCTTCCCGACACCGCCCGCCAACAGCTCGTCGCCTCAGGGTTTGAGGTCGAAACCGAGTTCGAGCTAGCCGCCAACCCGAATGACATTAACCGGGTCGTTGGTCAATCGCCCGCAGCAAATATCGAACTCGAAGAGGGCTCGGTCGTGCGCATTGTGGTTGGTGTCGAAGAAGACGATCTCCCCGACGA
>CAZHUR010000104.1:0-7997 GCA_964535395.1 uncultured Acidimicrobiales bacterium | reverse complement strand
ACCTGTGCATAAGTCCCCCTGTGACTACAGGAACAGGCCGAAGATTCCGTTGGCGATCGCACCAAAGATGAGCGACACGATAAAGCCTGCCAACGCTCCTCCCCCTGCCAACCCAAGCACCATGTTCTGGTGAACTTCGATGTTTCGAGAGCGGAAGTGCGGAGTTGGGATCAACGCCATACCCGCACGATCGGTCTCCATAACCACATAGGCCTGACCAGCTAACACCAAGAAGACGCCGAGCAGGACAATTGCACTGCCGTTGAGTAGAGCGGGAAGAAGGGCTCCAAAGACCGCACCCATCAACATTCGGTCTTCGTATGCGGTTAGCCCCGCCTGCTCATCGACAGGAACGTCGAATCGAACTCGCGCAAACTCGCCAAGCAAGCCAAGCGCCGGGAAGAGGAAGATGATGTTGAGAAACGTCGCCATATCGAAAGTTTCGACGGGAGGCCGAGATTTCTGAATAGCCCGACCGATCGAACCGTATGGGCCGTCCACCCAGATCTATCTGAGCAGATTGGACCTGGAAAAGCCCAAATCTCAGCTGTTTTAACCAACTACGGGGCTGTTAGACAGCTCGCAGGAAGTCACCTCAAGGTACAACCCGTCGGTGACCGCAAGGCCACTCCATGGACGATCAGTGTCTCCGCACGAGCGGCTCCAGTCGACGTTTTCCGCGCCCCACAGTGTGGTGAGGAGGGCCTGTAAATCGGCGCTACGAGGAGCATCGGTAGGAACGAGATAGATCGCGACGCCGGTTACCACGTCGTCGGTGATCTCGACTTCGTACAAACTGCCAGAGTCGTTAAATACGGTGAGCATCGGCTGAGACAGCAGCCATTCCGAACCGAGGGCTGCATCAAAGGCAGGGGTGCATTCGTCACCCGACGACTGCACTGTTTCGTTCCAGAGAGATAGCAGACCTTCAGGGGTTCTGTCTTCGGCGGTGCGCTGAGGTGCTTCGCACTGAATGCCCGCAACCTCCACCGCAATACCGGGTTCTCCGACCGTGCGAGCGAGGTCTTCGGTGTCGATTCGTTGGCTCGCGGCCGCTCCACGCACCGGCTCATTTGCAAAAACACCGAGAGCGACAACAGTAATGATCACACCCACAAAAAAGCTCATGCTCAGGATGAATAGTTTGGTCATATCCAAGTCGTGTTGA
This sequence comes from uncultured Acidimicrobiales bacterium, assembly GCA_964535395.1. GTDB lineage: Bacteria > Actinomycetota > Acidimicrobiia > Acidimicrobiales > SHLQ01 > SHLQ01. Next base: position 6,829 of record CAZHUR010000104.1, on the reverse strand, counting down.
CTGGCTGCTGAAGAACCCGTTTCCATGTGGCTCCCAGTCGGCGGCACCTCTTATTTTGTGAGACGTTTTCACAGGTAACACCAGGTTGAGTCGGCTCAGAGATTCAGCTCCAACATCGTGTCGAGCTGCGCTCGCAATGTCGGGGCAAATTCGGTGTTGAACGGTGCGGCGATCACCATGACCGAGCCGCTCCTTTTCACAGCGAGTTCGTTGCCGAGGACGAGTGCTACGCGGTCGAGCGAGCTGATCGTAATTTCGCCAACGTCGGTGGCTCCAATGGTGTCAAAGGCATCCTCCACCACACCGAGAAAGGTAGTGAATTGGTTCTTTCCCGCATCGGTTAGCGCCGCGTCGTCGAGCACGTCGGCTTCGATCGTGAGGCGAAAGCGCTTCTCGAACTTCGAGTTGAGTGTGCTGAGTTGATCTCGGAGCTTTTGGCGCGGTGGAGACGCGGCTGGCACGACCGGGGTCGCCGAGGGAACAGAAGCTGCGAGCTTGCTGAGCATCAGATCGGGGTCGAGGACTTCAACAACCGATAGCTCCGTGACGTTTACGTAGGCAAGTCCCGAGTCCGTGGCGATCACCACGTTCTTCTTGTTATCGATCTTGAGTGGCCGGCCAACGATCGAAGTCTGTGCGATGACGATGCGGACTTCAACGAGGTCCTGTGTCGGGTCGGCCCCCAGCGCCGCGGCGTTGTGGTCGATCACCCTCGTCAAAACTTCGACGGGCGGTAGTACTTCGAGGTCAGTTCCAAACGCAGAGAGGTTCATGACAAAGTCTGCCCCGCTGGAGGTGACAACCGCGCGCTGATTGGCAAGACTGAGCCGATCGGTATTCATAGACCCCTTCGAAAGACCGCCGTCGCTGTCACGACGATGGTGTTGGCATCTGTCCTTGCCTCGTTCGCTCCCGCCGGAGCGCAGGCCGGTAGCTGCTCTGGGCGCCAGGCAACGAGCGGTACCACTCGAACGGTCGACCACAGGACCAACATCACCCACATCACCGGCACCGCGGGGGCTGATGTGATCGTGGGCACCGCCGGGCGAGACATCATCAACGGTCTCGGAGGAGACGACATCATCTGCGGCCTCGGAGGCGAGGACGTCATCTATGGAGGCACCGGCCACGACGTGCTGTACGGCAACGACCAACGCGACGAACTCCACGGTGGAAACGGACACGACACCATCAGGGGTAACGACGGAAACGACGAGATCATCGGCGGTCGAGGCGACGACAACATCGACGGAGGCCTGCGCAACGACACCATCACCGGAGGACCCGGCGTCGACACAATCAGCGGAAACCTGGGCTCAGATACGTGTCGTAACCGCCAAACGACCGACATAACGCTGGCGTGCGAGAGCACCGGTGGCACGGTCACACGCACTCCGGTGATTCCAGTTCCAGCCGGGGTGACCTGCAGCCAAGCGTCGCTCGTGAACCACTACTCGCACAGGACCGGCACCGAAGCTGCTGGCCTCGGCAGCTCGCAGCAGCGGCTTCACACACTCATCAACGAGACCCGAGCTATCTGTGGCCTCGATCCTCTCGCCTTCGACCGTGGCAACGACAACCAAGCTCAAGCCCACTCGCTCGACATGCTGACGGCAAAGGACGCCGGGCAAGCCATCGCCAGTTGGTTTCAGCACTCCACTCGAGCAGCTGAGCTGGAGGCACAAGCACAGCTCAGCACCTCAGGCGAAAACATCTCGTTTGTCTTTCCATCACTCGACCCGGTGTTGGTCCACCTCAACCTCATTAAGTCGGGCGGCCACTTGTGCAACATCTTGGGCCCGCAGTACGACTGGATCGGTCTCGGCATGACGTACTTCGACATCAACACGACAAACGGTCAGATCGTGACACAAATCTTCACTGGCGACGCACGAGTCGAGGCAACGTCGGGCACCTTGACGGTGCGAAACGACTTCGACAATTCACGCAGCGGTACCAGCAACTGCTGGTCGTAGAAAACGCAGAACGGCTGCACCACCTCTCGGTAGCGCAGCCGTTCGAGACGGTTCCGAACTGGGCGTAGCCCTATTCGGAAGCAACTATTCTTCGGCGCTGACCTCAACGGTCACGGGAAACTGCACCTGGCTATGGATGTTTGTCATGACCATGTGCTGACCAAGCGACTTGATAGGTGCGTCAAGTTGGAAGGCTCGGCGGTCAATGACATGGCCCGTCTGCTCTTCAACCGCAGCCGCGATGTCGGCAGCCGTGACCGAACCAAACAAGGTTCCACCTTCGTCGGTCTTTGCCGAGAGTGCAATCACCTGAGGAACCAGTGATGCAGCGACCTTGTCGGCTTCTGCACGGTTCGCCTCATTCTTGGCGGCACTTGCCTTCTGCATAGCTGCAGCTTCAGCTTCAGCGCCCTTCGATGCCTTGTACCCAAGACCCTTCGGGAGCAAGTAGTTCCGGAAGTACCCGTCAGCGACGGTTACGACATCTCCGCGAGTTCCCAAGCCCTCGACGTCGGCTTTCAAAATGACCTGCATTCTCAGCTCTCCTCGGTTGCTTCGACAGCTGGCGCCTCAGCTTCTACTTCTGCTGGTGCTACATCTGTCTCGATTGCGTCGATGTCTTCCATCTCTTCGGACTCTGGCGCATCTGACCTGTCGCCGCGTGGACCCGAATCGCGTGGACCACGATCGCGGTTGCGATCTCGGTTGTTGCGTTGGGTGGTAACTCGCACGGCGTATGGCATCAGAGCCATCTCCCGTGCGTTCTTGATTGCGCGTGCGACCTCAGCCTGCTGCTGAGTGTCGTTACCGGTGACGCGGCGTGCACGTACCTTGGCGCGATCGGAGACGAACCGCTTCAGCAGGTTGACGTCCTTGTAATCGATGTACTCGACCTTTTCGGTCGTGAGTACAGACACCTTCTTTTTACGGCCGGCGTCTTTGTGGTTCTTGCGTGGTGGTGGCTTCTTCGCCATGTTTGATCTGTGTCCTGTGGGGTATGAGGCCCTAGAAGGGCTCTTCGTTCATGTCGTACTGAGGGGCCGGCGCAGCTGCTGGAGCGTTCTGGGCAGGCTGGAAATTGCCTCCGCCGCCCTGTCCTTGACCAGCGCCTGGTCCGTTGTATTCGTTGCGGGTGAGCTCAGCTGTGGCCCACTTCAGGCTCGGAGCGACATCGTCTGCGACGATTTCGACCTTGCTACGACGCTCGCCGTCTTGGTTTTCCCAAGAACGTTGATCGAGACGCCCGTGTACTACGACGCGCGACCCCTTCGTAAGAGAGTCGCTGACGTTCTCGGCTAGCTGTCGCCAGCACGTGACGTCAAAGAAGGAGACCTTGTCCTCTTGGCCATCTCGGCCTTTGAGGTTCCAAGCCACACCGAAGTTGGCGACTGCTGCGCCGCCTGGTGTGAATCGGAGTTCTGGGTCTCGGGTGAGGTTTCCCACGATGGTGATGGTGTTGTCGTATGCCATTGCTGAATATCCGCTTTCTTGGCGTTATGCCGTCGGTGCAGCGCCCAGGAGGCCACGCTTGGTTGCCTCAGACTCCGGGAGCCGAATGATCTTTTGGCGAACTACGTCGTCCGCGAGACGAAGCGCACGGTCAACCCCGGAGAGGTCTTTGCGCTCGGGAAGCAGGATCTCAAGCACGACGTAGGTGCCTTCCCACTTGTGGTTGATTCGGTAGGCAAAGCGACGCTTTCCCCAGTGATCAACATTGGCGACCGAACCACCGTCTGCTTCGACGGCATCGGCGATCAGGGTCTTTAGATGCGTGTTGACGGCAGCATCGCTGACATCAGCGTCAAAAATGACCATCAATTCATAGGCTCGCATTACGCAAGTACCTCCCTCTGGACTCGGCAGTGCCGAGGCCCCGGATTTCGGAGCAGGGTTTGTTTTGTCAAACGGGATCAGTGTTCAGAGTTCCGAGGTCACTGAGCCGACTGACAAGCCTACAAACGCCTTGACGCGAATCCGAATCGAAACTCGGATTCAACAAAGGTCACTATATGTATGCCCTGTGACAGCGTCGCCATTGGACGGGAGACAAGTCACTATTGCGAGCTTCGGTTCCCCGAATCATCTGACCAACTCTTCTTCAGATGGTTCTTCTCGACTTCGTTGATATCGAGCTGGACCGAGCGTTGCCAACCTTCGTTCTTTGTCACCCGAGCAAGAAAGCCCGAGGCCACAAGGGGCAAGCCATAAAGTTCGGAACGCTTCTTGAACATGCGGATACGACTGTCCAACTCAAGGAACCGAAGCAGCGAAGGGGTCACCTCTACAGGGGGATACCCCGAAGGTTCAAAGCCGAGATCGGTCAAGCGATCACCGAGCCGCGTCTCGATCTGGCGCACCTCTTTCCTAGAGAGCTTCGTCTGCCATGTGCTCGCCCTGCCTGGAGCAGGTCGGGAATAGTCGGTGTCATCGGCGTACGAGAACATGGCTTCGGTGAACGACACACCAATAAAGTCACACACTCTCTGCACGGTTGCTTCGTGGTCGTTGATCAACTCAGAGAACTTCACCTGCAAAGATTGGCTTGGGGAAAGAGAATCCTTCACCGAGTCCCACTCATCCTCGGCTTCGATCCACTTATCGAGACCAAACCAGACATTGCCCGCCCAACCCATCTCGACACTCGAGGGACTCACATCGCGCGGATCGCGAACGATATGGATCAGCCTCGCATCGGGCCACAGCCTTAACGCCTTTGAAAAGCCATAGTGCACTGTCGCGCCGACGTGATCTGCACCCTTTTGTTGTTGCCGACGTCGAAGAAAGCCGTCGACCAACTCGAGGTAGCCCAGGCTCTCATCGAAGACGAAACCGCTGGTGGAGAAGACGCGGTTCACCTCGAGGTACTTCCGGTACGTCTCCATATCTGGGACCTCACCGTTCTTACCCACGAGGTCGACCGCGTATTCAAACTCTTCACCGAAGGCAATCTCTGGATGTGAGTCAAGAATGAGGCGAAGAAGCGTGGTCCCCGAACGCTCAGCGCCCACGAGAAAAATTGGCGCTTTCACCATCGGTTCAGGGGAACGCATATAACTAGAGAGTACCGACTGGACACGGCGACGGATAATAGGCGGGGCGATACTAGGTTCTAGACTTGTGAGGTGACCGATCTTCTCAGCGAGTTACGCAGTCGACTCCCCGAAGCACGAATCAAGACCGACCCGGACATCGTTGCCTCCTATAACCAGGACCACGCGCACTTCGTTGACCACGGGATCGCCGCTCTGCTGGTGACGCCGGAATCGACCGAGGAAGTGGTCGCCGCAATGAAGGCAGCCGAGGCGGCGAACGCGATCGTTGTTCCCCGAGGTGCAGGAACAGGGCTCACTGGTGCAGCCAATGCCATCGATGGCTGCATGGTGCTGTCGCTGCACAAAATGGCCGAGATTCTCGAAGTGGACCGCACCAACCGTATGGCCCGAGTGCAACCAGGAGTCATTAACGCCGATCTCAAAGCTGCCGCGGCCGAGGTAGGGCTGTACTATCCGCCCGACCCGGCTTCGTTCACGATGTCGAGCATCGGCGGAAACGTTGCCACCAACGCTGGAGGGTTGTGTTGCGTCAAGTACGGCGTCACCCGCGACTACGTGATCGGTCTCGAGGTCGTGCTGGTCAACGGCGAAGTCATCCACACCGGACGCAAGACATTGAAGTCGACGACCGGCTTCGATCTCACCGGATTGTTCGTCGGTTCCGAGGGCTTGCTCGGCATCGTCACCGAAGTGACCGTGAAACTCGAGCCAGCACCAGCGGCGACCGAAACAGCCGTGGCCTACTTCGATAACACGCCAGCCTGTGGCGAGGCAATCAACGCGATCTTCGAACGCGGTATGCAGCCCACGGTGATGGAGATCATCGATCAGGGCTGTCTCGAAATCGTCGAGCGGTTCTACCCCATGGACCTCGACACCCAAGCCGCGTGCTTGCTCCTGATCCAGTCGTCGGTGGACGACCAACCAATCGAAGACCTTGTCGAGGTCTGCGAGGAATTCGGTGCAACCGGTGTGTTTCACACGACCGACCCCACCGAGGGCGAGATGTTGCTCGAAGTGCGCCGTCGCATCGGATCCGCGGTCGAAAAACTTGAAAAGGCATGGTTGCCAGAGGACGTGGCGGTGAAGCGTCAGCACCTTCCCGAACTACTCGATGGAATTCGGACGATCGCAGAACGCTACGATTTGTTCATTCCCGTATTTGGTCACGCTGGCGACGGAAACCTGCACCCAAACTTGGTCTTCGACAACACAGACGAAGAGGAGGTACTCCGGATGAAAGACGCGTTTGCTGACATTGTGAGCCTCGCTCTCGGTCTCGGAGGAACCCTCGCAGCCGAGCACGGCGTCGGCACGCTGAAGCGTGAGTTCATCGATCAGGAAATCGATCCGATCGACCTAGCACTACAGCGCAAGCTCAAAACGTTTTTCGATCCCGACAATCGCTTGAACCCGGGGAAAGCTCTGTAGTGGCTCCCGGCTGGTACGAGGATCCGTGGCATCAGGCGGCGTGGCGTTGGTTCGACGGACGCCAGTGGACAGGGCACGTCAGCGGCTCTCCTGTGCACGCCCAACAACCGACCGCAACAGGGCCAGCAGCGACGCCGTCGGTCGTTCAGCCGAACAAGCCAATGCTTCCTTCGTATCTCAGCTGGCCGGTTCTTATCACAGCGATACCGACCGTCGGCTTCTTTGGTTTTTCTCTGTTCACCACACCGATTGCCGTCATACTCGGATTCGTCCCGCTCTTTATTGTGATGCCCGTTCTCTTGTGGATCGACCGCGCCGAGCCAGAGCCACGCTCGGCCAAAATCCACACCTTCTTTTGGGGCATGAGCG
>CAZHUR010000103.1:0-8001 GCA_964535395.1 uncultured Acidimicrobiales bacterium | reverse complement strand
GGACCGGTCTGACTCAGTTCGAGACCATCGAGGAACCCGCCTAGCACGCTCAGCAGCACGACGAGCAGGGTGAGCGCAATCCCCACCGAGGCAAAGCGACTCGGTTGGCGAAGAAGTTCTCGCAGTCCTGTTTTCACGGCCTACAACCCCGGCGCCACGGTTGCTTGAACAGGATCTATCGCGAGCACCCTCTTGACCGCGCCCATCGAGGCCAACAAGCCGAGGACGATGATCAGGCTGATGCTGAGGGCGGTGGTGATGGGGTCGAGGTTCGCTCCGAAGACGTCTCGGGTGGCCGATAGCAGACCACCGGTGACAACAACGCCAAGGAGCGATCCGGTGCCGACCACAATGAGCACCTGAAGAATGACCGACCCCACGATGTCACTACTGCTTGCCCCGACGGCCCGCATCAGCACGAGAGCGTCCTGTTTCTGAACGGTGAGGATCAGGAAGAACACGCCGGTCACGATCGCAACGACGATGTAAAGCAGCAGGAAGAGGATGTTGAACGATTGGGTGATCGAGCTGACACCGGGTAGTGCGTCGACGGCCTCTGAGCGTTCGAGCGCTTCGATTGCCTCGATGTCGGTGGTGAGCGCCGCTGCCACGGTCGCCGGGTCGGCTCCATCCGCGACGGTTACGCCGAGCAGGGAAGGGGAGACTGGGATTGGTGCGCCCACCCTGGACTGGGTGGCGGCGATGTAGTCGTCGAAGGTGATGTAGAACGTGGGTAACACGTTGAAGGCTGCGTCGTCCGCAATGCCTACGACCTGGATTTCGATGTCCTCAACGATTGCAATCTCGCCGATCTCGATCGGGTCGTCGAACGCAGAACCACTGAAGAGTGCTTCACCCTGAGCTTCGGGTAGACGGCCTTGCGAGATGGTTGCTGGTACCGATGGGCCGCTCGGGTCGCCGCCCACCAGTTGGAGGTCGGTTTCAACTCCGTCGACCAATCCGGTGAACACGCTCAAGCCAACCGGCGCCACTGCGGTTACGTCGGGATTGGCCGCAACGAGGGCGTCGATGCGGTCGGGGATGAAGCTGCTCGCTGGATTTTGGCGAGCCCGAACGTCGTATACGAGAATGTCGGCAGCCGAGGAGTCCAGCCCTCCGGTGATTCCGCTCGTAAGCGTTCCGGCCACCGCTTGAAAGAAGAGCAGTAAGATCACCAGCAGGGCAACCGCCATGCTCAGTAGCGTGAACCTTCCCAGAGACCGCCGTACCTCTTTAAGTGCTATGTACATCCGCCACTATGTTTACTCCGCGGAGGCTCCGCCCGAAGGACTTAACGGCTCGGTGGATCCACTTGTCGTTCTAGTTCAAGGTCGCCGGTGATGAGTCGGGCGTTTCTCTGGTCGGTCACGTATTGCCAGGCCCAACTCGACATCGTTCGCAACTTGGAACGGAAGCCGATGAGCGATGCCACGTGGACCAAGCCCCAGAGAGCCCAAGCCGCGTAGCCACCGAACTGGATTTTTTCGCCGATCATGGCGACCGCCTTTGAGCGGCCGATCGTAGCCATCGACCCCTTGTCGTTGTAGACGAAGGTCGGCCGGGCAACTCCAGCCAGGTCTGCTTCGATGCAGGCTGCTACGTGCTCGCCGCCTTGTTCGGCGGCTGGGGCCACGCCGGGAACGCTCTTTTCTTCGCCGTCGATGACCGAGGCCACATCGCCAATGGCAAACACGTTGTCGTAGCCGGCCAGACTGAGGTCTTTGCGAACCATGGCACGTCCCGAACGATCGGTTTCGCCGCCGAGTTCTTCGCCCAGGGGAGAGGCCGACACGCCAGCGGCCCACACGACGGTGCCGGCCGGGATGTAGCCCATCGTGGTCGTCACGCCGCCTTCGTCTATGTCGGTCACCATCGTGTCGGTGCGAATGTCGACCGCCATGCTGGCCAACTGGTTGGTCGCCGATTGCTGAAGCTTCGGCGGGAATGGAGGAAGCACCGCGGGGCCAGCTTCGATCAAGATGACCTGGCTTTCGGTCGTCGTATCAATGTTCTTAAAGTCTTGGTGCAGCGTTCGAGTGGCGATCTCACGAATGGCGCCTGCCATTTCGACGCCGGTGGGGCCGGCGCCGACGACGACAAAGGTCATCAGCCGCTCGCGCTCTTCGTCAGACTTGGTTACCTCAGCCTTCTCAAAAGCGAGAAGGGTGCGGCGGCGGATGGTGAGGGCATCCTCGATCGTCTTGAGTCCAGGAGCGTGATCTTCCCAGTGGTCGTTGCCAAAGTACGCATGTGTGGCGCCGGTGGCGACGATGAGGTAGTCGTAGTCGAAGGGGCCGGCGGTGGTTTCGACTCGCTTCGCCGCCTTGTCGACGGCGGTGACCTCGGCGAGTACCGGATGGCAATTCTTCTGCTTCGCCAAAATCTTTCGGATCGGCTGGGCAATGTCGGACGGGTTTAGGCCAGCGCTGGCCACCTGATAGAGCAGCGGTTGGAACAGGTGGTGGTTGCTGCGATCGATGATCGTGACCTCCACATCGGTCTCTGCGAGTGCTTTGGCTGCAGCCAACCCGCCAAATCCTGCTCCGACGATTACAACGTGGTCTCTCTGTGGCGCCATTGGGCCTCCGAGTGGTTGGACACACCCATGTTATCGAATCGGCCGAGGCCCATTTGTGGGCAGTGGTCACACTGCCAGGTGTTACTCAGTCGAGGAACGCTACGAACGGTGTGGAACGTAGGGCGGACTCAACTTGGTCGATGTTGCTGATGCGGTCTCGTACTGCGGTCGACCCGGACCGTTGAACTTCTGACTCAAGCTCGACGGGTTCGAGGCCCAGCAGGGAGGCGATGCGCGCGTCTTGTCCGTCCGGGTCGGCGACGTAATCGCGGTAGGTCACTTCCAGGCCGGGTACTCGGGCGACCAAGGCTCGGTGGCGCTCTATCAACTTTTGCCGTCGGGCCAAGTCGTCGAGAAGGGTAGAGACGTCGAGGTGCACAGCGGAGGTCTTCTTGACGGCGGACCGGGTCATGTAGAGGCCGGATTCTCGTGCTGCGGCGACCGACACGGCCGTTTCGAGCACGTTCTCTCGCACGAGGTGGATGACGCGCATACCCAATGCCGGGAGCAACACACCGAGCGATGGATTTCGTCGCAGCTGGTCATACATCAACCGAAATCCAACGACTGGTGCCTCGGCGGGTGCGTTGTCGGCCAATGATCGAAGGTAGGCGAGCTTGCGAAGCGGTGGAACTCGGTTCGTGACAGAGCGCGCTTGCTGCGGTTGGAGGTAACGGTGGTAGGCGACTTCCGAATCGAGCGTCGAGCGGAACACCTCGCCGCGATACATCGTGATCCTTGGGTGGCCGGCCAATCGGTCCTCCATCCAGTTGGATCCCGACCGCTGGGTGCTCAAGACGACGAATCCCGACGCGGCGGCGCCCGGTGAGTTGCGGTTCGTCAACGCTGTGCCGCCATTGGAGTCTCCGAGTAGGTGAACGTCGCCATGTTACTGACCAAGTCGACCCCGATCTGTCATACGCTGATCAGACAAAAGTAGTTAAGACCAGAACTACTGAAGGCGGGAAGCGGCTGACGCGAAGTAGCTTGGCGAACTATGGCAACCCCATACGAAGGTCCGTCGCGCCCGGTGCTCGCTGTGATGCTCGGCCTTCTCGTACTCGCTACAGGCTGGGCCTTCACATCTTCGCCCGAGGTGACAGCCGCGCCGGCGGGTATTCGAGTTCAGCCGGGCGAGGCCTACGACCCCGTCGCTGCGGGCGAACCGTTGCCAGAAGGATTTCGTCAGCTCCTTCCTCGCGATGGGATCCCACCCATTTATGACCCCACATTCGTGTTTGGTGCCGAGTCGAGTTGGTTGCCCGACACCGAAGTCATCGGGGTAACGATCAACGGAGAGTCAAAGGCGTATCCGGTGAGCTTCTTAGGTGGCAGAGAGATGGTCGTCGACGAACTCGGCGGCGAACCCATATTGGTTACTTGGTGACCGTTGTGCGCAACGGCGATGGTCCATCGCCGCCAGGTAGGAGATGAAACGCTGGTCTTTGGCGTGCACGGAGCGCTATGGGGTAACGCAATGACATGGTGGGATCACGACACCGGGAGCATCTGGTCTCAGCCCACAGGCGAAGCAATTGCTGGGCCACGCAAAGGCCAGACGATCGAGCTGCTGGCGTCGGAGTTCACGACGTGGGGCAGTTGGTTGGCCGATAACCCACGCACGCTCGCACTCGACGCTCCGGGCGGAAACTCCGGGTTCGACCTGGGCGACTTTCACCTCGTTGTCGACTTCACCTCCGAAGCTCGCTCGTATCCGGTCAACGATGTCCGCCGGGTGGGCGTGGTCAATGATGTGATCGCAGGTGTTCCACTCGCGGTGGTGGTCGACCCGACCGACAACCAGAGCTGGACGATCTTTTCTCGACAGGCGGGCGAGCACCTGGTCGAGCTCGAGGTGTTTGGTGCTGTACTGCGCGACACCGTCACCGGCACCACCTTTACGCCCGATCGGGGCCTACCCATCGATGGGCCGATCGATGAGGTGCTCGACATCTTGCCCGGTCTGACCTCGTTCCCAGGTGATGTCGAAACGTTCTGGCCAGACGCCGAGGTATGGCAGCCATGACCGCCCTCAAGACCTTCTTCGCGTTGCACCCTGGCCGCTGGCGGGCGATCAAGCCCTCGATGTTCCTTTTCGGCCTTACCACGGTCATCGGCGCCGCGTTTGTGCTGGCGTTCAACCGCTTCGGCGGTTTGCTGCTCGACGCTCCACAACAGTTTGTACAGCTACTCGTATATCCACTCTGGGGATGGCTCGGCATGGGCGTGGCCATCTGGTTTCTCGGTGCACGTGTGGTGGATCGGGTTGGGTCCAACGCTGATCAACCGACTCTGGTCGCCACGCTGACCTCGGTCGGCTTTGCTCACCGGCCCCTCCTCGTGTGGGGAGCGGTCATGTTCATCAGTACCGGGTTGTTCCAAATCACAGGTCCCGGGCTAGTGGCAGCCGCAATTGTGTTCGGAATTTGGATGCCTTTGCTGCTGGCTCTGTCTGTTCAGCACAGCCGATATATCACTCTGCAGCAGTCGTTTACGGTGATCGCGTTGCCGTATGTGTTCTGGTTGTTAATCGTCGGACGCCATCTCCTCACCCAGTTGTCGCACCAGTTGTAGCTGTGGGACCTATGATCTGGGGATGAACTTGGTGCCGCCAGGAGGCGGAAGCGCGCTGGCTTTTGCAGAGTCATCGGGTGAGGCAGACCTAGCGGGCTTGCCGGTGACGATCGTGATCATCATCTTGATGCTCGCGCTCAACGCCCTATTTGTTGCGGCGGAGTTCGCAACGGTGGGTGCCCGCAAATCGCGAATTCAAACAGAGGCCGAGGACGGCAACAAGTCTGCGGCGAAGCTCTTCAAGATTATCGACGACCACGTTGCCCTCGACAACTACGTCGCCACCTGTCAGGTGGGTATAACGCTCAGCAGTCTGGTCGCAGGCATCATCGGCCAGCGCCGCCTCACTCCACTATTCGAACCAATCTTTGGCTCCGGTGGCCAGATCGTCTCGATCATCGTGGTTCTGCTTATCGTGACGGCGCTCCAGGTCGTGTTCGGAGAGCTGCTTCCAAAGACCGGTGCTCTCCGCTACGCCGAGAAGATCGCGATCTCCACATACCCCGCAATGGCGATCAGCACGACCCTGCTCAAGCCGCTCGTTGCCATCTTCAATGGTTCTGCTTTCGCGATCATGAAGTTCTTCCGTCTCCAAGGCGAGCACAGCCATGGCCACGTCTACTCGGCAGAGGAGCTGCGCACGCTGTTTAACGAGAGCGCAGCCGGTGGCCTTATCGACGTTTCTGAACGAGACATGGTCGCAGGCGTCCTCAACGTGGAACAGCGCTTAGCGCGCGAGATCATGACCCCCCGTCGCCGCCTGATCGGCATCTCTGGTTCGGCCACACTCTCAGATGCACTCGCCGAGGTAGTCGAGAGTCCGCACAGCAGGTTCCCGGTTTGGGCCGACGACTCCGACGACGTCCTGGGCATTGTCCACCTGCGCGCTCTATACCTTGGATCGCGTTCGAACCCGGACGCCACGGTCGCGACCGTGACCCGCAAGGTGCTCGAGGTAACAGAAACCTTGACGGTGCCTTCGCTGTGGGAACGTCTCGATGAGGCCGACCAGCACTGCGCTTTCGTGATCAACGAATACGGCGATGTTGCTGGCCTGGTCACCCTCGAAGATGCGCTCGAAGAAGTGTTTGGTGAGGTGCGAGACGAGTTTGACGTCGACCCAGATCCAATCGTGGTCGAAGGTGGCCAAGTGTCGCTGTCTGGTGAGGTGCTCATCGAAGACATCAACCGCCGCTTCGGATTCGACCTGCTCGACGAAGACGTCGACACGATTGGCGGGCTCATCTGGCACGAGTTGTCGCGCCTTCCAATGATCGGTGAGAGCGTCGATTTGTCCGGATGCCCGACTCCACTCGTTGTTGAGGCTGTCGATGGGAATGCCATCGACCGGATCAGCTTTGCCGAGCCCGTGGCTGAAGCGCCCGTAGAGAAGGAGGTCGAGTCATGATCCCGATTCTCGCTGCTGAAGCTCCAACCGAAATCACCCTCGTCGGAAGCATCATCCTTCCGGCGGTCGCCATCATCGTGCTCGTTGTTCTCAACGGACTGTTCGTGGCAGCAGAGTTTGCCCTCGTTGGCGCCAGGGTGAGCCGCCTCGAAGCAATTGCAGCGAAGGGTAGCGGGGCCGCCCAGTGGTTGGTCGACTTGATGAAGGCCTATGCAGGCAAGGACAGCTATATCGCTGTTGCCCAGCTCGGTATCACGCTCGCGTCGATCGGCCTTGGTATGTACGCTGAGCCAGCGGTTGCCTCACTTCTGTTCAACCCACTCAGTGACATTGGCCTGCCATCTGGTGCGGTCGCCACGGTCAGCTTCATCGTGGCGCTCAGCGTGATCACCTACCTCCACGTCGTGTTGGGCGAGATGATCCCGAAAGCGCTCGCACTTCAAGCACCTGAGGCGATGAGCGTGAAACTCAACCCGATCATGCGCACGTTCAGCACGCTCTTCAAACCAATGGTCGCCGTGCTCAACGCGATCGCCTTTTCGCTCATGCGGGCGCTGCGGATCCCCGAACCGGACAAGCTCGCTTCTCTTCACACCAGTGATGAGTTGGCGATCGTCACGGGAGAGTCTGCCGAGAGCGGCCACCTGGGTGAGTTGCAGCGAGATCTCATCCGCAACATCTTCGAACTCGAAGAGCGGCCTGCCGAAGAGATCATGATCTCTCGAGCAAACATCGTCGCCGTCGACAAGACGGCATCGCCCGACCAGATCGCAGACGTCATCGCCACGTCGGCTCGCAGTCGGTACCCGGTCATCGATGGAGACCTCGACCACGTTGTCGGCATGCTCCACATCAAAGACTTCATTCGTTCGAGCCAGTTAGGGACCTACACCTCGCTCGAAGAGATCGTCCGGCCCTTGTCGGTTGTTGCAGCCAAGACCACCGCCGAAGATTTGCTCGAAGACTTCAAGCGAGGCCAGGGCCACGCTGCCCTCGTCGTTGACGAGTTCGGGTCCACTGTCGGTTTTATCTCTCTCGACGATGTGATCGACGAGATCATGGAAGACGACGAGCACGAGTGGCTGCTTTCGGAAACTGATGGCGTGCTGGTCGTCGATGGCGAAGCACCGCTGTTCGAGATCCGTGAAGTGCTAGGCGAGTCCTTCGAAGGACATGGCGACGTTTCAACCATTGCTGGCTTGCTGCTCGACTACACAGGTGAAGTTCCAGAGGTCGGTGCAGAAGTAAGCCATGGCGACTACGTGCTCTCGGCGGTTGAAGTCGAGGGACGAAAGGTTCATCAGATCAAGATTGCGGGTCCGGGGATAGCGAGCTCGACTTGACCGACACCGCAGCACCGGCTGGACCGCCAATAGGCGGAACGCTTGGCACATTCGGCGGCGTGGTCACCCCGAGCATCCTGACCAATATTGGTTTGGTT
>CAZHUR010000102.1:0-8093 GCA_964535395.1 uncultured Acidimicrobiales bacterium | reverse complement strand
GCCGCAGCCGCAGGTGCGTTGTGCGTTCGGGTTGTTGATCTTGAACCCGGTCTCTTGGATTGTCTCCAGGTAATCGAGCGTTGCACCAACGAGCATTTCTGCCGATGAGGAGTCGCACACGAGCTTTACATCGCCGTTCTCTTCGATCTTGTCGTCATCGTTGAACTCTGAATCGAAGAACATCTCGTAACTGAAGCCAGAGCACCCGCCTGGGCGCACCGCCACGCGCAACGCCAAGCCCTCTTCGCCTTCAGCGTTAATGAGTTCGGCGACCTTGGTTGATGCGTTATCGGTGAGAGCGATCATGGGTTCCTCCCGGAGAGAGCGAGTTATACACAGGTAATTGTACAGATAAGATTGACATATGAGCGAACGTCCAACTACTGAGGATCTGATGGGCGTGCTCTCCGGAGTGATCGACCCCGAACTGGGTTCGAATATCGTCGAACTGGGTATGGCGAAGTCGGCCACCGTCGATGAAGAGGGCCTTGCTCGCATAACGATTGCGCTCACCACATCGGGCTGCCCGCTTCGTTCACAGATCCAAAAGGACGTAAAAGCCCGGCTCCTCAGCGTTCCTGGCGTCGAAAAGGTCAAGATCAACTGGGATGAACTGAGCCAAGAAGAAAAAGCCAAGGTCATGAAGGTGGCCCGCTTCAACGTCAGCCAGAATGCTCCGGACACATCGGTGCCGTCCACTACTCGCTGCGTGTTGATCGCCAGCGGCAAGGGCGGCGTTGGTAAGTCGTCGGTCACGGCAAACCTCGCTGCTGCGGTTGCGATTCAGGGCTACCGAGTTGGAGTGCTCGACGCCGACATTTGGGGTTACTCGATTCCGCGCCTGCTCGGGGTGGAGGGCCGCCTCGAAGGCTCGGTCGACTCGGGCAAGATCACGCCCCATGTTACGAGCATTGGTGCAGGCGAACTCGAGGTTGTCTCGATGGGCTTTCTCGTCGACGGCGAAGACACCGCGTTGATGTGGCGCGGTTTGATGCTCAACCGGGCGGTTCAGCACTTTCTTCAAGACGTCGAGTGGGGTGAACTCGACTACCTCTTCATCGATATGCCTCCAGGCACCGGTGACGTTCAAATGGGACTCGCCAAAATGCTCCCGCACGCAGAGATGCTCGTCGTCACCACCCCGTCCAAGCTCGCTCAGACCGTGGCAGTTCGCGTGGCAAACATGGGTCGCAACAACTACCTACGAGTAGCCGGCGTCATCGAGAACATGAGCGCCTTCGTCGACGAGGACGGCAACACCCACGAAGTGTTCGGTGTCGGTGGCGGCGAGAACCTCGCCGACCAGATCGACTCACCACTCGTCGGCAAGATCCCGCTCGACCGATCGGTCGTAGACGGCGGTGACACCGGCATCCCGGCGGTCCTCGGCGGTGGCGCTGCAGCCGACTCGCTCCGTTCGATCGCACACCAGATCGTGACCGAACTGATCCCGCCGATCGACATGGCGGGCTGCTCAACACGGATCATCGACCAGGCTCTAGCCAACCTCGAAGAGATGGATAAGGCCGAACTCGAACAGGCTTAGTCGAGTTCTCGTCGCTTGGTTTCCAAGAAGGCGATCTGTGCTGGGGACGGATTGCATGCGAGTGCGCGGTCATAGCTCTCACGAGCCTCGCCGGGTCGACCGGCCCGCCGAAGCAACTCAGCGCGCGCACTGTGGAGATAGACATAGCTGTCGAGTTCATCTCGAAGCGGTTCGATCGCTTCCAGACCGGTCAGCGGGTCACGAGCAAAGCTCAAAGCGACCGCCCGGTTGAGCTCGATTACTGGGCTCGAATCGGTCTGCATCAAGCGGTCGTAGACACCAACGATGCGTGCCCAGTCCGTTTGCTCGAAAGACCGCGCAACCGCGTGCAAGGATGAGAGCAGGGCCTGCAACCCGAACGTTCCGAGAGGGCCGCATTGATTAGCACGGCCCAACGCGCTCAGGCCAGCGGCAATCTTGTCGCCATCCCAGAGAGACCGATCTTGGTCTTCCAGCAGGACCGGTAACCCGTCCGCGTCGACCCTGCTTTCTCGCCGCGAATCGGTAAGGAGAATAAGTGCGTGCAGGCCGTGGGTCTCGGAGTCGGCGGGCAGCAACTGAGCGAGTAGCGAAGCCAGCCAGGCGGCTTCATCGCAGAGGTCTCCACGAACGAACGACTCTTCGGAGTTGCTCGAGTGACCTTCGGTGAAGATGAGGTAGATGACGCGACAGACCGCTCCGACGCGCTCTTCGAGAACCTCTTTGTCTACCGGCCCGAACGGAACTGCAGCGGCGCGGACTTTCTTCTTGGCGCGTGTGAGCCGCTTTCCCATGGTCGCGTCCTCAACCAGGAACGCTCTTGCGATCTGTTCGGTTGTTAGGCCGGCCACAAGCCGCAGCGTGAGCGCTACCTGAGCCTCGAGGTTGAGTGCAGGATGGCAACAGCCCAGTAAGAGGGCCATCTGTTCGTCCACTAGTTCGGTGCCCGGTGTGGTGCCCGGACCGCGCCGAGCACGCGTTTCGAGCTCTTCGAGCTTTGTCTTGTAGCTCGCCTGGCGACGCACTCGATCAAGGGCCTTTCGTCGGGCCGTGGTCGTGAGCCACGCCCCGGGCTTATCGGGGATGTCTATGCTGGTCCCCCACCGTTGACTCGCTTCGAGAAACGCTTCTTGGGCGCAGTCCTCGGCGAGTTCGAGATCGCCGAAGTCCCGCACCAGAACAGCCACCACTCGTGGCCATTCGGTGCGAAAGTGATGATCGGCTACCCCCGAACTACCTTCAGCCAGCGGACGGAATTTCCATCACTGGCCGGACCTCGATCGATCCATAGGTCGAAGCCGGGATCTTTTCGGCCCATTCGAGCGCCTGATCCAAAGTCTCGACATCGATGAGATAGAAGCCACCGAGGATCTCTTTGGTTTCTGCGAACGGGCCATCGGTTGTGACGCGTTGGCCGTCTCGAACCCGAACGGTCGTTGCGGTGTCTGGAAGCTGGAGTGCTTCGCCACCAAGATGAGCACCCGCTTGGGTGAGTTCGTCGGTGTAGGCAAACCAGGCTGGCATCTCTGCAGCCTGTTCTTCTTCACTTTGTGGGCCCGCATCGAGCGATGAGTAAATCAGTAGTGCGTATTGCATGTGGTTCCCTCTGAGTCATGTCTGTCCGGAGCTGTTCCGGTTACCGATACGACGGATGTCGACGAGCAAATTGGACAGCTGGATCGAATTCTTTTCGAGACTAGGAGAAATCGAAGCAGTCTGAGAGGCCGTTTCTACTCCCGGTCCGTTGGAGGGGGCGAGATCCGTTCGATCGAGAAGTTTCCGGTGTGGTCTATGCGTGAGAACAATCCAGACTCGGGATCCTCTTCGGGCAATGTCACTCCGTCCGGCAAGTCCTCGCCGAACACGACCATTCCTCTGGCCAGAGTCCCGTCTTCGCCTTCACGCTCGAGAACGAACCATCCCGTGCCAACGTCAAGGTATGGCGCCAGTACAGCGTCACTCAGAAGGTCGCCTGGATCGGCATCATCGGCATCACTCCGATTGACCAGGTGCCACTTCACAAAGGTCGAAGGCCGACGACGGAGACCGGCTGACTTCATCCGCGTCACGATCTCTCGGCTCTCGACAGGAAGCGCTCCCAACTCCAGCGCCACCTCCCGTGTCACGATGTCGATGTCGTAGTGGTCGCCCTGAAAACCCACTCTTCGCTGACCGAGGCGACCGGCAAATTCATGCAGTTCGGCAAAGTTGTCGTCGGACACGAGGTGGCACCACTTGGTGCCACGCCATGGCCAGCGCGCTTCATCGACCAGAATTGCCAACTCGTTCTCGCGATCTATGGGACCTCGGCATCAGCCGCTTCGCAAGCACAGAATGGCACACTCGTAGCCATGGCTTTGACGACCGATCGCTCGGACTTAGAGGGTGACGACAAAGATGTCATCTACCTCACAGTCCCCGCCGACGAGCAATTTGCGCGCCTCGTTCGAATTGCCGTCGCCTCGATCGCTCGCCGTCGCGGTCTTTCGGTCCGGGCGATCGATGATCTTCGCCTTGCGGTCGATGAAGCGTTCAACCTCCTGCTCGGTGGTGAACGTCTCGACGGTTCAGTTGCGGTGACCTTCGAGGTTGACGATAACGCGCTGCTCGTCATCGTCGCACAGAAGATCGCCGATGGCCCCGTAGCCGCAAGTGAAGAAGCGCAGGTCGGATTCGAGGTCGTCGTTGCCGATCTGGTCGATCACTTTGAGATCGACCTTGAAACCGGGGTCATCGAGTTCTCGAAACTCTTCGGCACCTAGGCAGCTCGAGGTTGGCGGACCTTGCCCCTCCAGTGGTGAAGCAAGTTGGTTTCAACCGCCTCAAGACGCCGCGATTCAAATCCGAAGTTGTGCTCTGAATCTTGGTCGAGCACGTGGATCTCGGCGAACTCCTTCAGCGCTTCGGCGGCCGCCAAATCGTGCTTGTACCGCTTACACGCTTCGCAGTGCCAGAAGGGGATGAGGTCGTTGCTCGTCACCTCGCCTAGGCCGATGCCTTTGACGCAGAGCTCGCACGGAATCCAGGCAAAGACCACCGGCTTGGCCCAGTCTCGGCTCCACTGGCATTCGATTAATCCAAGGTCGTCGAGTTCGCGAAGTAGAAGCTTGATTTGCTCATCGTTAGTGAGAAATGGCGACTCATACGAGTGCTTCTTTCTCAACTGGGACAACAACTTTCGTTGCGTCCTCGAGAGCTTTTGGCCCATTTCGACTTCCTTACGCCGCCCACTACGAGCCACAGGGGCCCAATTATCTATTTCGACACGTGCCATCAGGAATTGAGTAAAAACAAGGTAGGAACGGCCGTCCCAGAGGCTAGGAGGACGTCGAGACTCCTGTGGATCCAAAGCCTCCGCTGCCCCGTTCAGAGTCGCCCAGATCAGTCACATCAACGAAGTTGGCCTGCTCAACCCGTTGAATGACGAGTTGAGCAATGCGGTCGCCGCGTTCGATCTGAAAAGACTCATTTGGGTCGGTGTTGATGAGTAACACCTTGAGTTCGCCTCGATACCCCGAATCGATGAGTCCAGGGGTGTTGAGACAGGTCACTCCATGTCGAAGTGCCAAGCCCGATCGGGGTTGAATAAAGCCGGCGTAGCCGGGTGGGATGGCGATTGCCATGCCGGTGGGCACAAGCGCTCGCCCGCCAGCGGGTTCGAGGGTCATTGGCTCCGAGGCAACAAGGTCGGCGCCAGCGTCGCCATCTGTTGCATAACTCGGAGCAGCAAGGTCGGAATCGAGTCGTTGTAATGGAATCTTGAGCACGGAAAGAACCTTAGGTGGAGCGCGGCTGGCTAACCTAGCCCGATGCTCGCTTGGATGGACCTCGAAATGACCGGCCTCGACCCTGAGCGTCACGTGATCGTCGAGATAGCGACGATCCTCACCAACGATGACCTTGAGATCGTCGCCGAGGGACCAGATCTAGTCATCCATCAACCTGAAGAAGCTCTGGCAGGTATGGACGAGTTTGTACGCAACATGCACACGAAGTCTGGGCTACTCCCCCAAATCGAAGCCTCGACGATCAGCCTTGATGACGCCGTTGCCGAGACGCTCGCATTTCTTCAAGAACACATCCCCGAAGCTCGCACCGTGCCGCTCTGTGGCAACTCGATCGGAACCGATCGCCGGTTCCTGTGCAAGTACGCGAACGATATCGAAGAGTTCTTGCACTACCGATCGATCGATGTGTCTACGATCAAGGAACTTGCTCGCCGGTGGTCTCCGGACGCCCTCGATAACGCCCCGGAGAAGGCGCTAGGCCATCGAGCACTCGAAGATATCCGAGAGTCGATCAATGAGCTTCGTTACTACCGTGAGTCGGTGTTTGCCGAAAACGCGAAACTCCCCAGCGCAGAAGCGCCGGGGAGTTCCGACAAGGGGAACTGAGTTTCTACGAGAGGAGATCTTCCTCGATTGCCTCGGTGAGAGAAGCTTCGGTGAGCACACCGCTGTGCACGGTGACTACTTCGCCGTTCTCATCGATGAATACCGTTGTTGGTAGGCCCAAGCCTTGGAACTGAGAGAAGATTGCGCCGTCGGTGTCAAAGCCGGTCTGGAAGGTGACGCCGGTGGTCTCGATCAGTGCAATTGAATCCTCAGGGCGGTCCTGGAACGACAGTCCAAGGAACTGAACGTCGCTGGCAAGGTTGTTGCTTACGGTTTCGAAGTCTGGAAGCTCAGCGACACATGTTGCGCACCACGCAGCGAAGAAGTTGATGACGACTGGACCGTCACCACTGAACTCGGAGAAGTCGATCTCTTGGCCGTCGAAGTCGTTGAACTGGAAGTTGACTCGATCGCCAACGGACTCCTCGCCAGCGTTACTCACGTCGACTGAACTCGCGTCGTCGCCACCAAGAACTGACGTGTCGGAGGCAGCGCCACCGCATGCAGCTGCGATCAGCGCGAGGACGATAGCCAGAGCACCAAAACGGAGACGAGGCTTAGTTGTCCGGACTGTTTGGGTTGTTTCTGATTCAGAACTCATGGATAAACCTCTCGGTTTCCGTACTAGCGATCGGGGGTTAGATACGACATTTAACACCCAGTCTTCCGTCTTCAATTCCGCAGCTGGCTTGAATTCTGGATGTTTCGCGGCTTTCTTAACCACCTGAACATCAACGAAAGCCTCTCGATCTGACTACATTGCGCACCGTGAGTCTGATATCGAGCGATCCCCCATCGGGTGCAGTCGAGCCTGGGGCGTCGACGTTGACCGGTGAGCCGATTGAAGGACGCACCTTTTCCACAACTCGGCGCGTGTCGATCGACGACTGCACATCGACGGGCCGGATGGAGTTCGACGCCATTGGGCGATTTCTCCAAGACGTCGGCAACGACGATACCGACGATGCTGGTTTTCAAGAGCTCGGGTTTGCGTGGGTCGCGCGACGGGCGCTGATCAAAGTGGAGTCGTTTCCAACGACTCGAAGCTTGTTAGAGCTCACTACATGGGCATCGGGGACGGGTCGTCGATGGGCGGAACGCCGAACATCGATTCGCGGTGACGATGGAGCTCATGTGGATGCTGCAGCGATCTGGATCCACCTCGACCCAGTCAGTGGCAAGCCAACGCCTTGGGGCGAAGAGTTTGCTGCTACGTACTTGCCTGCCACGGCCGGTCGAAGAGTAGACGCTCGCCTGCGCCTGCCGAAGAACCCGTCCGAGGGGGCAACCACCCAATCTGAGCCATGGTTGTTTCGCAAGACCGATAGCGACGCGTACGGCCATGTGAACAACGCCGCCTACCTTGCGGTCGCCGAAGAATTCCTCGACCTCGAAGAGCCGTGTTCACTCGAGATCGAGTGGCGTTCACCCACACAAGCTGGAAGCTCACTCACGGCCCACACCGACGATGATGGCGGGCTGTGGTTGGTCGACGACGAGAGTGGTGAGACCCGCGCTGTCTTTTGTAGAAGTGCGGCTACGGACTGAGGATTAGACGTTCCCACGCACCGCTGTCGGTTCGGACGTACCGCGCTCGATCGTGGAGCCGATTCGGTCTGCCCTGCCAGAACTCAATCCAACGCGGAACGACTCGGTAGCCGCCCCAGAACTCGGGTCGCGGAACCTGCTCGCCTTCAAATTTGTCCGTGAGCTCCATCAGGCGTTGCTCAAGAACGTCGCGTCCGGTGATCTCGGTGCTTTGTTCGCTAGCCCACGCTCCGAGCTGACTCTCGCGAGGACGCTTCGCAAAGTACTCATCGGACTCTGTCTCACTTACCCGCTCGACCGTCCCCGACACGTGAATCTGCCGATGCTGGCCAGTCCAATGAAACGTCAGACCCCCGCGTTGGGTTGCATCGAGTGCTCGACCCTTCGCTGAGTCATAGTTGGTGTAGAACACAAAGCCCTCGGTATCGACTCGACGAAGCAGAACGGTCCGACCTAGCGGCCATCCAGCAGCGTCGACAGTGGACAGCACCATGGCGTAGGGCTCGGGGTCAGAGCCAGCCTGCGCCTCGGCGAACCACGTGGCGAACTGGTCGATGGGGTCGGCGTCAAGAGCATCGAAATCGATGCCCGAGGATTCGTAGCTGATTCGCTGGTCGGACAAGTCC
>CAZHUR010000101.1:0-8101 GCA_964535395.1 uncultured Acidimicrobiales bacterium | reverse complement strand
GCAGTTGCGGTGCTAGGTTTTGTGTTCCAGAGACGCACATGACGGCCTCTGGAGGGAATTGATGGTTGTACGTGCGTTAGTGTTCGCGGCTGGGCTAGCCGGGATTGTTTGGATTCTGGTCTCTATTGTTCGTTCTGTCGTGATCCCTCGGCCCGAGCGTGTGTGGATCACTGTGACTGCCTTTAGCGTGAGTCGCTCGATCGCGCACTGGGTCGGACTTCGCATGTCGCAGCGTGTTCGGCACGTGGTTCTTGGTGGTTTTGCTCCTGCGGTACTCATTAGCCTTCCGCTCATTTGGTCGGCCGGATTGATCGCCGGCTTCGCCGCCCTCAACTGGTCGGTCGGCGTGGGTTCGTGGCAAGAGAGTTTCGAACTTTCAGGCTCGTCGATCACGACACTGGGTTTCATTGCTGCGCCAAACACCGCCGCGCGCGTTCTCGCCGTGGTGCAGGCGCTTTTGGGATTGGGAGTCGTGGCGTTGATGATCAGCTTCTTGCCGGCGCTCTATGGCACCTTCTCGCGACGCGAGATCGCCGTTGGCAAGCTCGCGACTCGGGCGGGGTCGCCTCCGAACCCGATTACCCTGCTGACTCGCTTAAACGCCATCGGCATGCTCGCACACGTAGACGAAGAGTGGGATCAGTGGGAGGACTGGTTCGTCGAGCTGGGCGAGACCCACACGAGCTTTCCAGCGCTTGTCTATTTCCGTTCGGCGAATCCTGACCACTCATGGGTGACATCTGCCGAGACGGCTCTAGACGCCGCGGCGATAGTCAATTGTTTAGGGCTTGAACCAACCAAGGGTGAGACGGACCTAATGCTCCGATCGGGATCACTTGCGTTGCGCAGCATTGCCGACTTCTATCGGATCGAGCCCGAAGTCGGCCCCGACCAGCTAGATTCGCTCTCGGTCAGCCGGGCAGATTTCGACCAGTTCATAGATGTCATCGTGTCTGCCGGTGTCATGGAGGCACCGGTACCCGATGACGTCTGGGAGACGTTTGCTGGTTGGCGTGTAAATTACGACCGTTCGGTCACCGGTCTACGTGACCTCGTCGGTGACTTACCGAACTACTGGGGGTCCGACGAAGACATGGACGACATGGTGGTACTTCCCAGTGGCTAATCTCGCAATACTCGCAGCAATACTCGCTCTCGTTTCGTTAGTTCGTGTGCGCATCACGCGACTACCAATAACCGGGCCCATGGTCTTTGTTGGCATCGGCATGCTTTTGAGCCCCGACGCGCTCGGCCTTCTCGACATCGAACTTGACGAGGAGGGAGTCATTCTGACCGCCGAGCTGACCTTGGGTTTGCTGCTCTTTTCTGACGCTGCCCGCATCGACGCTGCGACGTTACGAAGTGCGTTCAGCCTGCCGACGCGCCTCCTCGGCCTTGGATTGCCTCTGACGATCGGCCTTGGCACGGTGATGGCGTTGGTCTTGCTGCCCGAGCTGAGCTGGCCTGCGGCGGCTCTGCTCGCTGCGGTGGTAGCACCGACCGACGCTGCCCTTGGCCAAGCCGTGGTGTCAAACAAGAGCGTCCCGGTTCGCGTTCGTCAAACACTCAATGTGGAATCGGGACTCAACGACGGACTGGTTGTTCCTATCGTCGCTGTGTTCGCTGCGCTCGCCGCTGGCGGCGTCTTGGAAAGCCGCGGGGCAATCGTTGGCGAGGCTGGCGCCGAGATCGGAATCGGTATCGTCGTCGGAGCGGTCTTAGGTGCACTCTTGAGCAAGCTCAACCCGTGGGTCCACGAAAACATGTGGACCGACGAGGGCGGAGCCCGGCTGGTGGCCTTTTCATCGGCCGTCATTGCATTCACTGCCTCATCAGCCTTCGGCGGCAATGGGTTCATTGCCGCCTTCGTGTGCGGAATGACAGTCCGTGCCCTGATTGGTCGAGAGACCGAAGATCACGTAGAACTGGCTGAAAACATCGGCCAAATCGGCGCGGAGGTTACCTTCGTTGTCTTTGGAGCGACCATGGTGTGGCCCGCCTTAGGCGAAGCAACGCCGTCGATCATCATCTTCGCCATCGGTGTTCTCACGGTCGGACGAATGCTGCCTGTAGCTCTCGCGCTCGCGGGAACCGGGTTGAAGCTCTGGACGGTCGGGTTTTTCGGTTGGTTCGGACCAAGGGGGCTCGCATCGCTGCTCTTTGGGTTGCTCATAATCGACGAGTCAAATCCGACCAAGAGCCTGCTCCTTACGATTATCACCATCACGATCCTGTTTTCGGTGGTCCTCCACGGGATCACTGCGGCACCAGGGGCAAAGGCCTACTCGCGATGGTTCGCAAAATCGGGTCGGCCCGATTTGAATGAGCTCGGAATGCTGACAGAAAACCCTATTCGTTGGCGACTTGGCAGAAACCCGTTCGGGCAGGGCCGCGACGAAGAGGTAAGCAACTGAGTCGTACCAGCCGGGATCACGGACGGTCGCCGAACTCCGGTCGTTCGGTACGGGTGCGCTTGAGTTCCCAGAAGCCGTTGACGTTCATCAAGGTCATGAGGGCATCCCACATAGCCACCGATTCATCTGACGGTGGCACTCGCGTGATCACCGGACCGAAGTAGGCCTTTCGATCGCCGTTGTTGTCGTCGAAGGCAATGATCGGTGTGCCGATGTCCTCGCCTGCGAGATCGATTCCGATCTGCTGACGCTCGAGGATCCTTGCGTCCCACGCCTCGTCATCGGCCACCGCAGCGTGGGATGTATCGAGGCCGACCTCCGTGAGTGCGTCGGCGATATCGAAGTCACGATCCTTGTCGTGGTGCACTCGCCGGCCAAACTCCCAGTACAAGTCCTTAATCGGTCCGTCGCCTTCGGCCGCACGCACCGACTCCATCACCCGGAGCATCCGGTGGGTCCGGAGGTAGCGAGGATAGGGCTCGTCGCTCTCGGTCATCTCGTTCTTCAGCAGCAAGCTGATCGGTTGCCAGGTCACCCGGAGGTCACGCTTCGGTGCTACCTCTTCGACGACCCAACGGGCCGTCACCCAACACCATGGTCAAATAGGGTCTACCCAAAAATCTATGTCCATGCCCCAGTCTGGCAGCATTCGAAACGAGCGCGTCGTGGAGAGTGGCCGTTCTTGTGTCAGCGCAGTCCGCAAATGTACGATTCACACAATCGATGAACGTACGGGGGAATGAGCGTTGCGAGACTCACCGGTGGAGACTGGCACCGCCTTCGCCCACGGCATTGAAGCCGAGCTGCGACAGCGTTCGCCGGCACACATGCTGCCCGGGCGATACTACTTCGACGAGAAGATCTATCGGATGGAACTCGATCGCATCTGGTATCGAGACTGGCTATTCGTGGCGCACGCGGCGGAGATCCCGAACGTTGGTGACTTCATCACGACGATGGTTGGCGACCATCCGATCGTGCTGGTGCGAGGTGAGGATGGCGTCGTTCGAGCCCTAAACAACGTGTGTCGGCACCGCGGGTCGACCGTGTGTCAGGAAACCCGGGGCCACTCGCGGCGTTTGGTCTGTCCGTATCACCAGTGGTCGTACCGGCTCGATGGTTCACTCGTGAACGCACGTTCCACCGGCGAGGATTTCGACCCCGAAGGTCACGGGCTTGCCCCGGCGCGGTGCGAAGAAACCGCTGGCATGTTGTTCGTATCGCTGGCGAACGAGGATGGGCCGAGCTTTTCGCCGATGAAGGACTTGGTCGACGGGTATATGGCTCCGTTCGAGCCCGAGCGTGCCAAGGTCGCAGCGGTCTCGGTGACGGTCGAATCGGGCAACTGGAAGATCGTCATGGAGAACAACCGCGAGTGTTACCACTGTCGTGGAGGACACCCCGAGCTTTCGGTGTCCTTCCCCGAAGAGCCATTGCACACAGGCGGCCATTCGAGCGAAGATGCAGCGTCTCTTGAGCGCCTTGTGGCGCTCGGTGAGTCCTATGGTCTGCCCAGCACCTACATTGCGTCGCCCGACAATCAGTTCCGTGCCATGCGCATGCCGTTCAAGGGCGATACCCGGTCGATGACGATGACTGGCCAGCCAGCGGTTAGCCAAAGGTTTGGCTCGTTACCCGACGTCAACCTCGGCGACGTGTTGCTCTACCACTACCCGAGCTCGTGGTCACACTTTCAGGCCGACCACATCGTGACTGCTCGAATCATGCCACTCTCGGCAACCACGACGCAGTTGACCACGACATGGCTCGTGCCCGAGGGGGCAATCGAGGGCGTCGACTACGACGTCTCGACTCTGACCGAAGTGTGGAACATCACGAATAGACAAGATGCCGCGTTCATCGAAGCGGTACAGACCGGTGTGCAATCCCCACGCTTCGTGCCAGGGCCGTACGCGCCTATCGATGAGGCCGGTGTCATCGAGTTCGTCGACTGGTACTCAACCCAAATGCTTTCACGCTCGGAGTGAGCTCGCTGTGGAGCCTTCGACCAGCCTTCACTTCGGCAATGCCGTGTACAGTCTAGGAATCGCTACAAGGGGATTCAGCGAATGACAGAGAACCAGCTAGTACCTGAGTATGTTCACGTTCCTCGCTTGCCCGCTGGGTCTCAGGAGAGTCTCGACCACCTCGAATCTGAGGGTTATGTGGTCATCGCGAACGCACTTTCGCCAACCGATGTTGACCATGCCCTCGACCTGACCTGGGACTACCTCGAGAAGCTCGGCACGGGCGTCGACCGCAACGACGTCGATACGTGGGGTAACGACCGGTGGCCGATCAACGTCCACGGTGGCATCGTCCCGAGCCAGGGAATCGGCCACAGTGCAGCGCAGTGGTTCATTCGTTCTGCGCCCGATGTGAAGAAGGCGTTCGCCTCGGTCTGGGATGACGAGGACCTCCTTGTCAGCTTTGACGGAATGGCGCTGTGGCGCCCCACCGACATCGACCCTGAGTGGTCGACCGATCGTGGCGGGGCGTGGCTGCACCTCGACCAACATCCAATCAGCCGTCCCGGGCGCCAATGTGTGCAGGGCGCCGTCACGCTCACCGCCACTTCGTCTGACATCGGCGGCAACATCATGGTTCCCGGGTCGCACAAGTGGTTCGCCGAGATCCCGACCCGGTATGCCGATCGGCTTGCGGCGATCCCGGTAGATCAGGATCATTTCCGCTTCCCTACCGATGACCCGCAGCTACAGGAAACACCGCCGCTCATGGCACATATGGAGCCGGGCGACATGATGTTGTGGGACTCGCGCACCGTGCATTGCTCGAGCCCCGGGCCACAGACCGCCTTGACGACCGACCGCACGGCACCGGAGCTCACTCGGGTCGCCAGTCTTGTTTGCATGATGCCCCGGGCCCACAGCAACCCGGAGGTCATTGCAAAACGTCGAGCCGCGGTCGCGAACCGCACCTCCACCACCAACTGGAGCGACCGTTGGATCAACGCCGACGAGTTCCCAATGGTGCTCAAGGAAGGCGACCCCGCCAAGTACATCCTTCCACCTGCCCCTGAGTTGGACGACTACCAACGCTCGCTCGTCGGCTGAATAGCGCCGAGAACGACATGAACAACCAGCAACTCACGCCGATCTACACCCACGTTCCTCGTTTCGAGGCTGGATCGCAGGAGAGTCTCGACCAACTCGAATCCGAGGGTTTCGTGGTTATCGCGAACGCGCTCTCCCCTTCTGAGGCGCAACATACGCTCGAGTTGACGTGGGACTTTCTCGAACAGCTCGGCACCGGCATTGACCGCGCCGATACCAGCACGTGGAGTGACGAGCGCTGGCCCATCATGACCTCGGGCGGCATCGTTCCCGCTTTGGGCATCGGCCACAGCGCCGCCCAGTGGTTCGTTCGTTCGGTGCCAGCGATCAAGAAGGCATTCGCCGCGATCTGGGATGACGATGATCTGCTGGTGAGCTTCGATGGCATGGCGCTGTGGCGTCCGACCACGATCGACCCCGAGTGGGAAACAACCCGGGGCGGCTCGTGGCTGCACGTCGACCAGCATCCGATCACCCGACCGGGCTTTCATTGCGTTCAGGGAGCGGTCTCGCTACTGCCCAGTTCGCCTGCGTCCGGCGGGAACATCTTGATCCCCGGCTCGCATGAGTGGTTTGCCGAAATTCCGGAACAATACGGAGAACGGCTTGGACGCCTCCCCGAATCCCTCGACCACTTTCGCTTCCCGGCAGACGATCCGCGATTGTTGAATACGCCGCCGATCATGGCCCACCTCGAAGTCGGAGACCTGATGCTCTGGGATTCGCGGACCGTGCACTGTTCGAGCCCCGGCATCGAACCAGCCGGTCCGACCAATGCAGCTCAACCATCGTTGATCCGAGCTGCCAGCCTGGTTTGCATGATGCCTAAGTCGAGCGCCAGCGACGAGGTGATCGCGCAGCGCCGAGCTGCCCTGGCGACCCAAACGTCGACTACGAACTGGAGCGATCGGTTCATCAGCACCGATACCTATGCCGAGATGCAACGGGCCGAAAACCTCGACAGGTTCCAGCTTCCGCCGGCGCCCCCGCTGACCGAAGAACAGATGGACCTCGTCGGCTAGTGGAGATCTCCCCGTTCACCGTTGCGGTGAGTGACGAGGCGATCGTCGATCTGAGAACACGCCTGGCCACCACTCGCTGGCCTGACCGCGAGCTGGTTGATGATTGGAGCCAAGGCGTCCCGCTCGCATACGTCCAAGAGCTATGTGAGTACTGGGCCACCGAGTACGACTGGCAACGCTGCGAAGACCAGCTCAACGCGCAGCCGAACTTTACGACCGAAGTGGACGGCTTGAGCGTGCACTTCCAACACATTCGGTCACCGCACGCCGACGCCACACCGATGATCATGAGTCATGGCTGGCCCGGTTCAGTCCTCGAGTTCCAGAAGGTCATCGCTCCGCTCACCGACCCGACATCACATGGGGGAACCGAATCCGACGCGTTTCACCTCGTGATCCCGTCGCTGCCTGGCTACGGATGGAGCGAACATCCAGCGTCGACCGGCACTGGCATTGAGAAGATCGCCGAGATGTGGGATCTGCTGATGGTGAGGCTCGGTTACGACGGCTACATCGCCCATGGCGGCGATTGGGGCGGAGTTATTACGACTGCGATCGGTATCCAGGCACGCGGTCATTGTCGGGCGATCCATACGACCATGCCAATGGCGGTCCCCGATCCTGAAACGATGAACGATCTGACCGAGGCCGAACGGTCCGCACTCAAAGCGCTGTCGTTCTACGACCGTTGGGATTCTGGTTTCTCTAAACAACAGTCCACTCGCCCACAAACGCTTGGCTATGGTCTGGCCGATTCTCCTTCGGGTCAAGCGGCCTGGATCGTCGAAAAGTTTCATGCGTGGACCGACTGCGACGGATACCTCGAAAACGCTCTGACCCGAGACGAGTTACTCGACAATATTTCCTTGTACTGGTTCACCGAAACTGCCACATCGTCCGCTCGGCTCTATTGGGAGAGCTTTGGTGAGATTGGTTCGGACGAGGTTCAGCTGCCAACTGGCTGCTCGATATTCCCCAAAGACATCGTGCGGCTGAGCCGGCGTTGGGCCGAGCAGCGATACCGCGACATCGCATACTGGAACGAGCTCGACCGAGGTGGCCACTTCCCGGCACTCGAAATCCCCGAGGTCTTCGTTGTGGAGCTGCGAGCCGCAAAGCCGTTCCTCCTCACTGCCTCCGGCACGTGATAAGTCTGTGGTTCGGGTGGACGCTCGAGAACGCTTGCCGACGAACACGAGCCTGGGTAGCCAACAAGAGAATCGACTAGGAACCTAGCATTTGCTCGTTCGCAAGGCCTTTGGAGAAGGTATGGATGCACACAAAGACGATGCGCTTAGGGAAAAGTACTCCTCAGCCTTAATGTCAAACCAGAAGTGGCGCAAGCTGTTCCTGGTTATGGCCGAGCACGGTTCTGATTTCTCTGGCATTGAATTCAGGTTCACTGACACCGACAATGTGCTGATCGGGCATGCTCCTTCAAAGCAGCAAGTGTGGGATGCTGCAATAGACGTCCCTCTAGAGGGTGCGGGTGGTCCGGTCGAATATAAGCACATTGAGTCGATTCTGATTCCGCACGTGTATGCCTATCGCGCCTACAAGAGCGCAGCTGCAGCAGAAAGATCGCTTGACC
>CAZHUR010000100.1:0-8154 GCA_964535395.1 uncultured Acidimicrobiales bacterium | reverse complement strand
GCAACAACTCGGTACCGACGGCGATGATCTCTACGATCACGCGACCACTGGATTCGTCAGGGTTCCGACTCCTTCTATGTCGACTTCGACGACGTCGCCCGCCTGAAGAAACTTCGGCGGGTCAAAGCCAAGCCCAACGCCCGAAGGAGTGCCGGTCGCGATCACGTCTCCGGGTTCGAGACGAACCGTTCGAGAAATCGTTGCGATCAGTGTTGGTATGTCGAAGATCAGCAGCGAGATCTTCGCTTCTTGGCGTAGGTCGCCGTTTACCCGAGTCCGCAGTGTGTTTCCGGTGATGTCTTCGATCTCATCGGCGGTGACGATCGCTGGTCCCATCGGCCCGAAGGTCGCCGCGCTCTTTCCGAGGAAGAACTGGATGTGCTCCTGCTGAATCACGCGAGCTGTTACATCATTGATGACCGTGTATCCATAGACGTGGTCGAAGGCGTCGGTTTCGGCGATATTCATGCCACCCGTACCAATGACCACCCCAAGCTCGCCCTCATAGTCGGTCGTACCGCTCGGGTCCGATGACAGCTCGATCGAATCGCCGTCCGCAATAATCGACGAAAGCGCCTTGGTGAACACGATCGGGTGTTCGGGGATCGTCGACTTTTGAGACGCATCGAAACCGCTCTCGGCGAACTCGATTGCGTGATCGTGATAGTTCTTACCAATCGCCATGATGTTGTTGCGAGGTCGAACCGGGGGCAACAGGCGAGGCTCTGAAACCGTACCGGCACCCGCATCCTCCAACACTCGTTGAGCCGCGCTGATCCCTTGATCACCAAGCGCGATCATCTCGACCATGTTGGTCGGAAGCGTGGCGTCGTGGGCGAGGTCGACGACCGAACCGTCATCTCGGAGTACCCCGATGCCGGTCTTCTCGCTGGTTGTGAACGTCACAAATTTCATGTGCGGTTTCCTTTCGGAGTCGATCTGTTGCGGATCGAAATTGCTTGAGAGATTGCTTGAGAGATTGAGAGCAGCGCCGATGCCATGGTCAGTTCCCAGGCTCAAAGAGTCCAAAGCGCCACGCCGGGTCGCCAGGGACCATCGTCGAGTGCACTTGTGCTGACTCGCCCATTCGTCTGGAACGCTCGGCCGATGTGGTGGCGAGGGCGAGTTGGGATTGTTCCCATTCGGCCAGCACCGAATCGAGGAGGTCGGGTTGATCGAGCTTTGAAAGTTGATCGTGCAGTGCCCAGGCGTCGGCAGCTGCCTTTGCCGTACCCGCGGCGACGTGGGGGCGCAACACCGCAGCAGCGTCTCCAATCAACACGATATGGCCATGCACAAACCGCTCGGCGGCCACGTCGAAAATCGCCTGGATAAACGGGTCGTCGCAGAGCTGAACCAAGTCTCGGAGCTGAGGAGCGAGCACCCGATCAGCTTCGGTGTGCAGCTCGCGGACGAAGTGACCTTGGAGGAGCCCGGGCGGCATGGTGGTCGGCCGGTATTGCCCATTGCGGTCGATCATGAGTTCATCGAACTCATCGGGTGACGCATTGCGATACCAGACGAAGTTGACCGAACGGCGTCCGGGCACGACTGAATCGTCGGGTCCGGGAATCGCGTACGCGAGGATGTGTGAGTGTTCGAGGACTTGGTACACCATCGCGTCTTCGAGCAAGGCAGCTGTCGCTGGTGGAAGATCGCTCTCGTGAACTGTTCCGCGCCACGCGACGTAGCCCGCATAGTTCGTCTCTGTGTCGGGAGAGACGAGGCTTCGAACCGTCGAGCCCATGCCGTCGGCACCGATCACGAGATCGCAGGAGAACGAGCCGCCGTCGGCGAACGAAATCACCATTCCGTCGTCGTCACCGGCCGCCTCTTCAACATCGGAAACTTGGTGACCGAGGTGATAGCGATCCTCGGGCAGCTCAGCAAGAAGCGCTCGGTAGAGCGTGTTCCATGCGGTGAAGCGATTGTTCGTTTGCGCCTCATCGATCAGCTCGCCCTCTCGGTTGACGTAGCTCCAGTTGGTAAGTGTGAGCGCAACTTCTTTGCCAATTTCTTTGTCAATGCCTCCTAGCTCGCCCTGGCGCTCCACGAAATAGCGCTCTGTCATAGGAAGGACCACGATTCCGGCGCCCCGCCCCTCCAGCGCCGCAGCGGAGCGTTCAAAGACGTGCACGTCGTGTCCGAGTTCATGCAACAACACCGCTGCAGTCAGACCACCGATCGAGCCTCCGACGACTCCGGCACTGAGGGTCGCCTTCATCTAAGAATCGCCTTCATTGAGAACTCTTCATTGAGCCAGATCGTCCACGTCAATACCGAGACCAGCACCGGTCGGGAGGGTGTAGCGCCCGTTCTCAGCTGCGAGCGACTTGGTGGTGACGTCGCCACTAATGCCCTGGTTACCTGGGCTCACCCCGAAGGCCACAGACTTCATCGCCGCAGCGCAGTGGATGTTGGCTGCGGTGGCAACGCTCGATTCTGCGATCTTTCCAGCGAGGTTGATCGACAAACCGAGGGTTTCGCAAAGAACCGCTCCACGCATCACGCCTGTAATGCCGCCGAGCTTGACCAGTTTCAAACTGACACCTGCAACACCGGTACGGCCGAACGACAAGATGTCGTCGAGTGAATGCACACTTTGATCGGCGCAGATCGGGACGGGCGACGCGTGCGCGACGCGCACCATCGCCGAAATGTCGCCTTGTTGTATTGGTTGTTCGATGAACGCGACACCATGGCCCTCGAGCTCTCGGAGGAAGCGGATTGCCTCAGGCTCGCTCCACCCCTGGTTGGCATCGCCACACAAGACAACGTCGTCGGGAAGTTCGGCCCTGATGCCGGTCATGGTCTTCAACTCCTCGGCTGGGTCACCTATGCCGAGCTTGACCTTGAACCAGCGATACCCGTTGTCGTACTTAGCCCGAGCGGTTGCAATGTCGTTGTCGGGCACACCACTTCCGACCATGGTGAGCGCCGGTACCTCGTGTCGGACAGCACCACCGAGCAGTTGAACGACCGGGACATCTAGGGCCTTGCCAGCAATGTCGTGTAGCGCGATGTCTATTGCACCGGCCGCGGTCTCGTTGCCGTACATGGCGCTGGCCATCTCGTGCCACAATTCGGTACGCGCAAGTGGGTCCTTTCCAACAACCCGTTTGCCGAGGAACTCAATCGCCGCGGCAATGCTCTGTTGAGTCTCTCCGGTTAGGTCTGTGGCCTCGACTCCTTCTCCCCAGCCGACGATCCCATCGTCGGTCGTGACCTTGGCAAGGACATTGTCGGAGTGGTGGATCGTGATGTGAGACATCACGATTGGTTTGGTAAGTGGTACGCGGATCGGTATTGCCTCAACACTCGCGATCAACATGGCTGCCTCCCCCGTCGAGCTCGCTATTCTCAGCTATGCCAAACCCTACATCTGATATAATGTCAGATTGGCCAGAGTAACGAAACTCCAACGGTCACCACGAGGGGGAGACGTCCATGGGACGGTTAATCAAGTTCGACGCGCAAGAGCCAGTTGGACGCGGTGGCGGCATCGAAACCGTGCGCCTAAGCGAGCCGCCCCTCGATGGCCAATCGTTCATCAAGGGAATTACGACGTTTCCCCCAGGAACCGGCCTCGACGAGCACAGCCACAACACGATCGAGCAGGTCACCGTGCTCGAGGGGACCGGGTTTGTCGAGATCGACGGTGTGGCGCATCGCCTCTCTCAATATGACTGCACCCAGGTTGCAGCAGACATCCCCCATCGCTTCGTCAACGACAGCGACGCACCGATGAAAATCTTGTGGGTCTACGGCCGTACCGATGTCACCCGCACGTTCACCGCGACGGGCGAAACCGTGTCCAACCACGCAAAGCCAAGCCAAACGTGAGCAGCACACGATTCCCCGCTGACCGGTTAACCGAGTTTGCTTCCTCGGCACTTCAAGCCGTTGAGGTTCAGCCAGAACACGCCGACATCACCGCCACGCGCCTCGTCGAAGCCGACGCACGCGGTCGCACTGGCCACGGTCTCATTCGACTCGGACCCTACATCGACAGGATCGAAGCCGGTGGCGTCAATCTCTCCCCCAACATCGCGGTGCTTCGCGAAACTCCGACCAGCGCGCTCATCGACGGCGACAACGGACTCGGCCAGGTGATCATGACCCAGGCGGCCGAGCTTGCCATCGAAAAGGCACAGACCAGCGGCATGGCTTGGATCGGCACCACCCGATCAAACCACGCTGGCGCAGCGGGCCTCTACCCGCTCCTCGCAGCGCAACAGAACCTCATCTCGATGTACTTCGCCGTGGCCAACGCGAACGGTATGGCGCCGTGGGGAGGGACCGACTCGCTTCTTGGAACCAACCCGATCTCGATCGGGATCCCGGCGAAGGACTCATCGCCGTTCCTACTCGACATCGCAACCACCCAAACCAGCCATGGCACGATAAAGGTCCATGCTCAGAGTGGCCAAGAGATGCCCGTTGGATGGGTGGCCGACGCCGACGGCAATCCAATCACCGACCCCACCCGCGCCCACGAAGGGATGCTGTTGCCGATGGGCGGTTACAAGGGGTCGGGGCTCAACATCTCGATCGGACTGCTCGCCGGTGCACTGAACGGGGCAGCGTTCCTCAGCTCGGTTATCGATCACCGGATCGAGCCATCGACGCCGACAAACACCGGTCAGGCAATCTTTGTCATGCGGCCAGATCTGTTTCAGCCTGGCGACGATGCCCTCGAGTCACTAGCCGCCCACATGGACGAACTCCGGACGTCGGCAACACCAGACGGGACACCCGTTCGCCTGCCCGGCGACACAGCTGCGGCCACGGCAAAGGAAAGTGAAAGCCTCGGCGTTGCTGTGTCTCCGGCTGTGGTGGACGCGCTCAGCCAACTCGCCGCCCGCCTCGGCGTCGACGAGCTGACAGGCTGACAGGCTGACAGATCCCGACAAGCAGCACGGCGAGGTAGGGGAAGCACGTTATGCAAGCACATGGAGGAGACCAAACATGCGAGCAGTAGTTCTTGTAGAGAAGGGCAAGACAGAGGTTCAAGACATCCCTGTTCCTGACGTCGAGCGCACCGGCAACGCCCTCGTGCGCATCCAAACCGCTGGGCTGTGCGGTACCGATACGAGTATCGTCGCTGGCAAACTTCCAACGGATCTGCCTCGAATCATGGGCCATGAGGCGGTGGGACTGATCGAGGTGCCGGGGCGTCAGGGCAACCAAGCCGTGGGCCAACGCGTGCTCATCGACCCGGGTATTGCGTGCGATGTATGCAACCTCTGTCGACGCGGATATCCCCACCTGTGTCAGAACGGTGGCCTGCTTGGCCGAGAGCTCGATGGGGTCTTCTCCGAGTACGTCTCGATCGACGAGAAGCAGCTGCTGGCCGTTCCCGATTCAATCGGTCCTTCGCAATTCGGCACGCTTCAGGTGCTCGGCACGTGCGTGCACGCCATGTCGATGGCGTCGATCAGACCGGGCGAAGTTGCCGTGGTTCTCGGACTTGGCGTTTCTGGCCAATTGATCGCTCAGTTACTGACCCAGCGGGGGGCGACGGTCGTCGGTGTTGCACGGTCGGAATGGAAGCGCGATTTAGCTTTGGAACTTGGGATCCACGCTGCGGTGTCGCCCGCCGAGGTCGCCGAAACTGTGGCGATGCTGAGCAAGGGGCGCGGCGCAGACCTCGTCGTCGAGGCGGTTGGAACCGAAGCCACGTTCGCCCAGGCGATCGAGCTTGCCGGGCCAGCGGGCACGGTGGTGCTGTTCGGGACTGCGGGTAGCGGAGGCGAAGGCCTGCCGTATTACCAGCTGTACTTCAAAGAGCTGACGATCTTGAACCCTCGGGCTGCCACGCGCGGTGATTATGAACGCGGGATCGCCCTGGTGGAGGCCGGCCTCATAAACGGAGCACCACTCGTGTCGACCACGTTCGATCTCACCGACGCAAACAGTGCGTTCGACGCCGTCAAAGAATCCTCAACCCTCAAGGTCCTCATCGACGCGACCTAGCAGGCTCCAGCGACTTTCATGACGTAGGCAAGAAAGGTGTAGTAGCCAACGAGTCCGGCGAGTTCTACTACCGGACCGCTGCTGCCCAACTGCTTTGACACAGCGGTGAAGGTTTCGTCACCGATGTCGCTGTCGGCGCAGAGTTGGCGAACAAAGTTGACGATTACCGCCTCGGAGTCTGAGAACTCCCCTTGACCGGTTTCGAGTGCGGTGATCGCGGTTTCGCTGACGCCGGAGGACCGGGCAATGTCGACGTGACTGTCCCACTCGAATGCGCAGTCGTGAGCCTTTGCTGCGGTGATGATCGCGAGCTCGCGATCATGGTCGGAGAGTTCACCTTCGTAGCGAATCTGATGCCCGAGTTCTGCAGCTGGTCGTGCCAGACCGGGCGAGTGAAGCAGGACCTCGTATGGCCGAATCATCTTGCCCCGGCTCTCGACGACCCAGTCAAAAATCTCGCGCTGCGTTTCGGACAAGCCGTCCGTCGACTCGAGTAGCGGAATGCGTTCCATTTTCTTCAACCTCCGGGCTCTGCCCAATCTGCGAACCAAGGCACCTCAAGACGAGCTTGCGAGCGGTTTACGGCTGCGAGCGTTCGCACATTCTACAAAATATAGGATGACTAGAGAGGTTGATTTATCAACGTTCTTCGAAATTCAGACTGCCTGCGTTCGCACCAACATTGTGCATGATATATGGTGCAATCATGTTCGGACTAGCGGACCCCATGAACAGGTTGGCAGGCGCGTCGCTACTACGCGTCCCCGGTGGGCCGGACCGACAGCGCCAGGTGATGCAGGATCACGTCTTGAGCTCGCTCCAAATCGCGGTCTCGAAGCGCATCGATCAAATCGCCATGTTCGTTGTTGGCCTCGTCTCGAACAGCCGGCAAACCTTGGATTCGAGTGCTGACGGCCATAACCGATGCATCTTGAAGCGAGCCGATCATCGCGACCAGCCTGTGCTGGTCCGACGCTTCGTAAATCGTCATGTGGAACTGACGGTTGAGGTTGACCCAATCAGCCGAATTCGGCGAATCACACATCTGTTTGTGCAGCGCTTCGCAGCGCTCAACGATCTCGTCGGTGATCAACGGCATCGCGATCTCAAGAGCGAGGGGTTCGAGCCGCTGTCGGATCTGGTACACCTCTCTCAAATCGTCGGCATCGAGCTCGGAGACGACACCACCATGATGGGGGTCGATTCGGATCAGACCCTCGGACGCAAGGTCCCTCAGAGCCTCTCGAACAGGGGTTGTACTGACGTTGAGTTGAGCAGCGAGATCGGACTGAACAAGGCGTGTTCCGCCCGCAAGTTGTCCGTTCAAAATCGCCGTTCGAATCGTCTCTCGCACATACACGTGAGCGGTCTGTCCACGCCCCCCAGCATCGTTGTCGAGTCCTCCGAGTTGGACTGTCATCAGCGTCATCTCCCTTATGCGACGCAGATGGTAGCACCTCCAACGAGGAAGCTGACCGATTATTTTCAGACGCGCCCCCGCGCCGCACTGCTGATCGACACAAAGTTCAACCAACCAAAACCACATCCAACCACCAAACAAACAACAACAACCACAACAACAAACAGCGGTCCACTGACCACTACACGGCACTAGGAGTACACGTGAAGGAAGCATTCGGCGTTCTATCTACAGATTGGCGCGAAGGGATTAACTGGACAGAGGTTCGCGAGTGGAGACTCACACGAGCCCGTGAGGCAATGGAGCGCCACAACCTCGGTGCGATGTTGCTCATGTACGACGAGAACATTCGCTATGTCACCTCGACGATGACCCCTGGCTGGAACCAGCTCAAGCCGGGTCTTCGCTACGCAGTACTCACGAAGGGCAAAGAGCCAATCCTCTACGAGCAGGGCGATATTGGCTACCACATCCGGGAACACTCACCTTGGATTCCGAAAGAGAACGTGCGCTACTCCTACGCATGGATCAAGGGTGCAGCGGGCCCAGCGTCGACCGCACAGGTCGACAAGTTTGCCGACGCTCTTCTTGGCGACCTCGAAGATGCCAATGTCAAAGACATGCCGATCGGCGTGGACTTCATGGACCTCAACATGATCCGTGCGTTTGAGGATCGTGGACTCAACTGGGTCGATGGCATGACGCCAATGATGGAAGCACGCTCGATCAAGAGCCCGAACGAGCAAAAGGCCATGCGT
>CAZHUR010000099.1:0-8170 GCA_964535395.1 uncultured Acidimicrobiales bacterium | reverse complement strand
TGTGGCGCTTTCACGATGGTTGCCCCTGCTACGTTTGATTTCAGGCAAACGGCTAGCTCGCTAGATCTCAACGGCTAGGCAAGGATGCCGATCACCGCGCCATACCAACCGCCACATCGGCATCGGTAACCTATGGACGGCCACCGAAGTTCTCAACGCCCGGGATCGTGCACATTGACCGATGAGAATATCCACACCGATCTCGTCCTCAGCCCCTTTGACGCGACCAGCGACGAGATGCTCGCGGCCGCAAAGGTCGCCGATCGAGGACACTTCCGCGGAGTTTGGACCTTTGACCACTTCTCTGGAGCCGTGGCGGGGGCGAGTTGGTCGCGAGACCCATTCGTCACCCTCGGTGCAATCGCAGCTGTAACAACACGCATCAGGCTTGGTGTGCTTGTCGCCAACATCGCGAACCGGTCACCGGCTCAACTCGCCTCGGCGCTCAACACGTTGCAAGGACTCGCACCCGAGCGCGTTGTTGCAGGGCTCGGTGCGGGAGCGGGGCCCAATAGTCGATTTGCTGTCGAGCAAGTTGCCATTGGACGCCAACCGTTACCGGCAACCGAGCGTCGTCAGGCGCTCAGCGACTATGTCGAAAGCCTCAAAGGGGTATGGACTCCAACATTGGAGGCGCCGGTAACCAGCGCTGTGGTCGATTTTGAGAACAATCAGGTGCCACCGATCGTCATTGGTGCGAACGGTCCCAAGACCATACGACTGGCTGCCCACATCGCCGACGGAGTGAATATTCGCGCCGGTGCATCGCTCCCCGAACGAGTGGAACTCGCCTTGGCCACAGCGCAATCGGGCAACTTCGAAGTTTCCGTCTTTGACCGGCTCGATCTCAACCACCATCTCGGAGGCGACATAGAAGAATTGCGGAGCCTCGGCGTCACCGCTCGCACTCTTGTCATCAACGCGCCGTACGATCTCGCCAAACTCCAAGACATCGCAGATCGACTGGTCTAGTTCTCAAGATCGCACGTACGATTTAGCTCCTCCACCGTTCTTCAGGAGAAAAAACTCATGCACATTCCCGACCGCTCACTGATCGAGGGGCTCGCCACAGCCGACATCGTCGACGCTCTAGCCAAGATGTTCGATCACCGAGCGCACATCAATGATCTGGTGTCCCCGGATCCGTCGAAGGTGTTGTTCGGACCGGCGGTGACGGTCGGCTTCTTGCCGGTCCGCAAAGACTTGATGGACCCACATAAGCACAGCCTCGGACCAGCAATGTACCGGGCGGTTGGCGAGCGCGATATGGCCGGGAACGTACTTGTCATGTCCTCTGGTGGACATCCTGATATCTCGCTCGGCGGATCGACAAAGCTCTCCCGCATTACCAACCATGGTCTTGCCGGTGTGTTGTGCGACGGCTATTTGCGCGACTTCGACGAACTCGCAGAGTTCCCGGGAGCGTTCTATTGCAATGGTGAGGCTGTTCGCGGTGGCGGAAATGTTGCCCAACCGTACGTTGTGGACGTCCCTATTGCTGTCGGCGGCGTAACCGTAGTGCCCGGAGACATCATCTTTGCTGACGAAACCGGAGCCGCGGTCATTCCGCCTGATCACGCCGAAGACGTGCTCAAACGTGCTCGGATGATCAAGGACATGGCTGCGCATATGGCCGAGCAAATCAAAGCGGAGGACCCCAAAGAGGTCATCAACAGCGGCAGTCAAGAGGCATAAGCATGAACGTGGCAGAACAACTTGTCGAGGCACTCGAGAACCAAGGAGTGACCCACGTCTTTGGAATTCCTGGAGACGAAAACCTTCCTTTCATCGAGGCCGTGTCGGCATCGGATCAGATCAACTTCATCCTCACCCGTCACGAAGCCGCCGCTGGGTTTATGGCTGCCGCCCACGGACATCTCACGGGCCAGCTCGCCGTTGCGATGTCGACGCTCGGTGCTGGCTCGACCAACCTGATGACCGCAGTCGCCCATGCTTGGCTCGCTGAATCACCGATGATCGTCCTCACCGGACAGAAGCCGATCATGGACAACCTGCAGGGCCGATACCAGCTGCTCGACGTCGTGGGCCTCATGACACCGATCACCAAGGCGGCAACGTCGGTGACTTCAGCCGCTGGCCTTCCCGCCATCATTGCCGAGGCAATCCATACCGCACTCGAGTATCCGCAAGGTCCCGTGCACATCGAGTTGCCACTCGACGTCTCGAACGAGCCGGTTGGACCACATCCGTTGCTCGAAATTGGCCGGGCATCTCAACCGGTCCCCCCCGAAAGCGCCCTCGCTGAAGCCGCTACCAAACTCATGGAAGCTGATCGGCCGCTCGTGCTGATCGGTGCGAGTGCAAATGCTCGTGAAGCTGTTCCTTCTGCACTGCGTGACTTCCTGTCGGCGACAGGCATCCCGTTCATCTGCACGATGATGGGCAAAGG
Source organism: uncultured Acidimicrobiales bacterium (assembly GCA_964535395.1). Taxonomy (GTDB): domain Bacteria; phylum Actinomycetota; class Acidimicrobiia; order Acidimicrobiales; family SHLQ01; genus SHLQ01. The sequence continues at coordinate 5,760 of CAZHUR010000099.1, read as the reverse complement.
CGTCGGTGACGAGATGAGTGACCAGTTCTTGGGTTCAGCTGGGATGCCCGGGATGGGGCCGCCGCACTGCGCAGTGCAGCACAGCGATGTGGTGCTGGCCGTTGGCCACAACGTGATGGAAAAGTCGCCGTTCATCATGCAACCAGACGACGGGCGCACGGTGATTCATCTGCACGACTCGCCGGCAACCGCCGACACGATCTGGTTTCCGCAACACCAAGTTGTGGGCGACATGGCACATTCGATTCGAGAACTGACGGGGCGTCTCGCCGATACATCATGGACGCTCGACGGCTTCGCCAAGATCCGAGCGGCTGCAATGGCAGCCATGATGGTCGAGCCCACTGATCCAATCCCGGGAGTCCTCAAGCCACAGCATGTGGCCAGGACAGTCCGAGCGGCCATGGGTCCAGAAGACATCGTCAGCCTCGATAACGGCATCCATAAGTTGTGGATGACCCGTAACTACCCCGCGCTTGCACCGCGCACCATCCTCGTCGACTCCGCACTGGGCTCCATGGGCACGGGCATACCAGCTGCGATCGCAGCGAAGATCGTCTACCCGGAGAAGAACGTCGTAGCCGTGATTGGCGATGGCGGCTTTCTGATGAGCGGCCAAGAAGTCGAGACTGCCGTTCGACTCAAGCTGGATCTTTCCGTGCTGATCTTCAACGACGGTGGCCTCGGCATGATCCGTCTCAAGCAAGAAATGCTCGACAACACCGTCCATGGCGTGAACTTCGGTTCGGTCGATGTCGCGTCCTTTGCCGGTGGTTTCGGAGCAACCGGCGTTCGAGTGACCAACGCCGACGAGCTCAGCCAAGCATTGACGGACGCTGCAGCGTCGGGAGGCCTGCATATCATCGACGTGCCGGTCGACTACGGAGAGAACGCGAAGCTCATGATGCAGATGAAGATGATCGACTGCGAAGGAATTGTAAACTCGTAGATGGAGCACTTTCATCGCCAAGCGCTCTCGGCGCTCGACTCAGACATAACCGGAGTTCTCCACACGACCGACGAACTCCGGCACATCCTTGGCGAACGTAGCCTGGTTGAGCGGTACCTGGAAGTCGAAGCAGCGCTCGCTGCTGTCCAGGCCGAGGTTGGCCTTATCCCAGAGAACGCAGCGATTGCTATTGGCAAGGTGAAGGTCGACGACCTCGACTTCGCTTCTCTGGCCCACAAGATGGCCATTGTTGGCTACCCCGTTGTAGGGCTCGTCGAACAAATCGTCGAGGTCGTCCCAGACGGCCTCGGTCAATATGCCCACTGGGGTGCAACGACCCAGGACATTATGGACACGGGCTTGATACTCCAGGTTCAGGCAGCGCTTGAAGTGATCACCCTCGATCTGGTCAAACTCGTTCGAGCATTGAGCACGTTGGCTGATAATCATCGCCTCACGCCCGTGGCCGGGCGAAGTCAAATGCAACAAGCCGTACCGATCACGTTTGGCTATCGCGTGGCGGGTTGGCTGTCGCCAATCCTGCGCCACATCGAACGCCTCGAAGAGTTGCGGCCTCGCGTCGAGGTCGTCGAACTAGGAGGCGCTGTTGGCACCCTGGCCGCTATGGCGCCCCACGGCCTTGAAGTCCGCGACTTGTTGTCAGACCGGCTAAACCTCGGAGACCCGAACATCAGTTGGCACTCGGGCCGCGACCGGATCGTCGAGGTCGTTGCGTGGACTGCACAGCTATCTTCTTCGTTAGCGAAGATTGGCCATGACGTGGCGCTGAGCGCGCAAACCGAATTGGGCGAATTGGCTGAGGGTCGTGTTGTCGGTGGGGGAACGTCGAGCACAATGCCGCAGAAACGCAACCCCATCCTTGCCCAGCAGTTGATGAGGTCTGGCCGCCTTACTCGCTCGTACCTCGACCTCGCAATCGATGGAGCAATGGCCGATCATGACCGGGCAACAGCAGCATGGGCGCTCGAGTGGAACTCGGTGGCACCTTCGATTGCTGTTGCCGGGGGAGCAGTGGACGCTGCGTATCGACTTATCGATAACTTGGAAGTCAACACCGCTGCCATGACGAAAAACCTTCAAGAGACCGGCGGGGGGATTATGGCCGAGGCCGTGATGATGGCAATGGCCAAGGAGTTCGGCCGCCAAGCTGCCCACGATAAGGTCGCTGAAATGGTGCAGGAGGCAGTATCTGAGGGCATTACCTTCGCCGAAGTAGTCAAGCTCCGTGCCCCTGGCGCGGAGAGTGCACTCGATCCGCTCAACTACTTTGGCCACGCCGAAGAACAGATCGACGCAGTGCTTGACGAGGCGACTCGCATCATTGAGATGGCCGCTGCCGGAGTCGAACCCCGGGATGGTTCGTAACGCGTGCCTTCGCTGAGCCTGTAATTCTGAGCTGTCTGTACTCCCCAACCAGTTAGCATGAAGCCCACCAACAAAAACGAGGCGGAATTATGTCGAATTCACTAACTGTCGAAGCACTTGCCGAGCTCATTATGAAGGCTGGACACAGCCATCACGAGGCATACATGGAAGCTCAGGGCATCGATCCTGATTGGGCTATGTGGTACTCAGGATTTATCCAGGCCGGATTGTTTGGTCAGGTCGAGCAGATTCCACCGCGAAGTGCGCTGGTTCACATGCTCATCCAAGCAGACATGGATCACCCAAACATGGGCGGGCCAGACGTTTGGGCTCCCGTCTACGCAGCAGACATGCTTCCAAGGATCATCGGCGCCTAAGTGACCGTCAGCACGCTCGAACTCGTTGACTACCGTCGACGAGTTGCGAAGATCTATGCCGATGTCCTCGACGAGGGGGTTAACCGGCAGAGTTGGGAAACATGGCGAGATGCCCGGACCGATCTGTTGTTGACTCACGTCCAAAGCCCGATAGGGAATCGAAACCAGTTCGGTTCAACACTTCCGTATTTCGATTATGACCCTTCGTGGTCGGTGATCGGCACCGTTTCGCCTCTCGCTTCGGCTGATATCCCACGGAAGATGGCCGAAGGGTCCTCAATTCTGAATCAGATCGGCTGGGTTTCCTTCGAGCGCGAGGAAAAGACCCATCGGCTTGGTCTTTTCTGGCTCGATGCGTACGGCGGAGGTTTGATGTTGCCGTTCCGCGACACGACGAATGGGTCGTCCACCTACGGCGCTGGTCGGTACGTGCTCGACGGCGCGAAGTCGGCCGACCTCGGTTCGGTTGGGCCAGAGCAGCTCGTTCTCGACTTCAACTTCGCCTATCACCCATCGTGCATGTGGGATCCACAGTGGGCGTGTCCTTTGGCGCCACGGAGCAATCATCTCGCAATTTCCGTCGAAGCTGGAGAGCAGATGCCACTGTTGACCGCGACTGATGCCGAGCGCTGAACTAGCAGGTCTTTCGACCGCCGACGTCGAAGACCGGCAACGGGCGGGCCGGACAAATGTATCGAGCGAGCCCGAAGGCCGTTCCGTAGCCAGCATCGTCAAGGCGAATCTTGTCACGCCCGTCAACGCGATCATGATCGTCCTGTTCATTCTCGTGGTGATCTCAGGAAACCTCGCTGACGGACTGTTCGTGGGTGTCGTCATTTCGAATAGCGCAATCGGTATTGCCCAAGAGGTGAAGGCTCGGCGAGAACTCGCCCGGCTTCAAGTGCTCACCGAGCCGGAGACAACCGTTATTCGCAATGGAGTCCCTGAGACGATCAACGTTGACGAAATTGTCTGTGACGATCTGTTGGTGTTGAAGGCTGGAGCACAGGTTCCCGTTGACGGTGAGATCATCCGCTCGACCGGGCTTCAGCTCGACGAATCTCAGCTGACCGGCGAATCGTTACCAGTGTCGAAAGAACGTGGAGATCCTGCACTCTCTGGCAGCTTTGTCGTCACAGGAAACGCGACGATGCAGGCAACTGCAGTTGGCCTCGACAGCTTCGCTGCTGGGCTGACGAACGAAGCAAAGACGTTCCGTGCTGCCGAATCCGAGCTCCGAAATGCGGTGAATCGGATTCTTCGCTGGTTGACCGTGATCATCCCTATCAGCGCCACGCTTTTGCTCCTGGTCTTGCTCGATACCGAAGAACGCTGGCAGGACGCGCTGCAGGGGACGGTCGCAGCCGCAGTGGCCATGGTCCCAGACGGGCTGGTTCTGCTCACGAGCCTTGCCTTCGTGGCCGGGCTTCTCGAACTCACTCGACGAAACGCTCTTGCGTCGCAGTTATCTACCGTCGAAGTGCTGGCCCGAGTTGACGTTCTCCTTCTCGACAAAACAGGAACGATCACCACCGGCGAGATTGCCTACGGCGCTACCTACGTGTGCGCTGGAAGCACCGACGACGACGTCACGCGGACTGTCTCCGCGATTGTGGCGGCAGATCAAGACCCGAACGCGACGATGTTGGCCCTTGCCCCGATCTCTGGCCCGAACCCTGGTTGGGTGCCGCGACAAATCGAGCCATTCTCTAGTGCCCGGAAATGGTCAGCGGTCGAGTTCGACGATCACGGGTGGTACTACCTCGGCGCCCCTGATGTTCTGCTTGCAGATACCGATGAAGCGAGGTCGATCGTTCGCGAACGCAGCGCTGCCGGCAAACGTTTGATCGCGCTCGCAACCTCTGCTTCTGGACCTGAGAAAGACTCGGCTCCAAGTGACCTCAAAACGATGGCAATTCTCGAGCTCGAGGATGAGATTCGTCCCGATGCGAAAGATACGTTGCAGTACTTCGCCGACCAAGACGTCACGATCAAGGTCATCTCGGGAGACAACCCCGAAACAGTGGCCGCCATTGCGAAACGCGCTGGCGTGACATTGCTCAGCCCATCGGTCGATGCCCGGGACCTGGGTGACTCTCGCGACAAAGTCGGTGCGGCCCTCGAAGAGGGGACGGTCTTTGGCAGGGTTGCCCCTCGCCAGAAACAAGAGATGGTCAAAGCTCTTCAAGATAGAGGCCATGTCGTGGCAATGACCGGCGATGGCGTCAACGATGTTCTCGCACTGAAAGATGCCGACCTCGGAATCGCTATGGGCTCGGGAAGCGCGGCCAGCAGAACAGCAGCCGACCTTGTTCTGACCGATAATGCGTTTTCAGCACTGCCCACTGTCGTGAACGAGGGCCGAAAGGTCATCAACAACGTCGAACGTGTCGCCAGCTTGTTCGTCACGAAGGCCGCTTACGCCGTTCTCTTGACGGTGCTCATCGGGATTGCCCGTTCGCCCTTCTTGTTCTTGCCTCGCCAGCTCACGTTGATCGGGGCCTTCAGCATTGGTTTGCCCGGGTTGTTCCTAGCCCTCGCTCCCGAGGTCGAACGCGTGCGAGCAGGTTTCTTGTCTCGTGTGCTCTGGTTTTCGATGCCTGCGGGCATGGCTGCGGGTTCGGCGACCTTCGTGGCATATGAGTTCTCTCGACGCACCACGAATATCACGCTTCCGCAGGCGCGAACACTGGCCACGATCACGCTCCTTGCGATCGGGCTGGTCGTTCTTGCTGTTGCGAGCCGTCCGCTCAACACTTGGAAGGTGGCGCTCGTCACGGGGATGGCCGGGGGTTATGCCCTGGTCTACTTCGTACCGTTTCTGCGGACCTTCTTTGAGCTCGAGCCATTCCCGCGTTCGACGTGGCCAATCGCCATAGTGGCAAGCGTCTCCGCCGGAGTTGTGATCGTCCTCATCCCAAAGTTGTGCTCAGCACTGCGAAGCAGCTAGGGGTGGTGGGGGAGTACGACAAGCTGCCGATCATCATCCTGCAGACCATCGGGGCCAAGAGCGGGGGGCATTCCACCCGCACCGAACGGAATTGGGCA
>CAZHUR010000098.1:0-8217 GCA_964535395.1 uncultured Acidimicrobiales bacterium | reverse complement strand
GTATCAGTGATATCACTCATGGTGTTTCCCTGCCTTCGTAACAGGAAAACTACCGCTCCTGGAGCGTTATGCCAGCTTCTTCTTCTCGAAGAGGACTTTCCGAAGAATGTCGCTCGCCGTGAATCGGCCGATCGGACCGGTCGAGATCAGTGACTGGACGACCTCTCCCTCAGGATTGATCAGCCACGCACTGCCGTGCAAGAAGACCCGGTCACCATCCTGGAATGGCGCGCCGGTATCTGCAGAAACGGTGCGTGCATCCAGCTCGCCCCACATGGGAAACCCGACGTACAGGCCATCGCGAAGGGCGGCAACGGACTCTTGTGAGTCGACTGAGCCGGCTACGACCTTGATTTCAGCTCCCATAAGAGGAAGGGCGAATGTTGCGAAGTCAACCAACTGTTGACGGCAGTAAGGTCACCAGTCGCCGCGGTAAAGAAGCACCGCAGCCCAGTTCCCAGCGACCGAAGCGACCATGTCGCCGGCCTCACCTTCGTGGTTGACGCCCATGATTGGCGGGAGCTTTGTACCGTTCTCAAGAATGAACATGGAGCGAATCTAGCTGCTCGGTCAAGAGTTCTCTCACTCGAGCTCGGCTTCTTCGAAGTCGAGAATGGGCTGGAACCCCAAGCGTTCGTAGATCTGTCTAGCCGGGGTGTTTGAACGGCTTGAGTTAAGCCCGATGGTGTCAATCCGGTCCGCCAGGCGTTCGAGCACGCCGAGGGTCACGTCTTTACCAAGCCCGTTCCCACGGTGGTCTGGGCGCACGTAGACAGCCCCGATCGCAGCGACTCGCCTCGGCTCGGAAAGAACGTGGGTGCCGGCTGCGGCGATGAGGTCTTTCCCGGCGTCGTCCCAGATGCCCACGAAGCTGTTGCTCGCCACCATCGACGGCAGAAAGAACGCTGCACCGGGTTCGGTTGCATAGAGGCGATCCAAGTGGGCGATATGGGAACCGCCGAGGGGTTGTGCTCTCGTGGAACGCTCCAGCGGTGGCTCTCCGAGCACGTAGCGAATCTCGTCGGTCTTCCACTTCACCGGACGCCGCTCGGCTATTGCATTGGACATCCCGACGCACCCAATGACCAACTGTCCATCAGCAAGCTCGGGCGAGAGATCCCCCAGGAGCGCATTGGAGCCCTCTCTATCCGCAGGTGACACCGCGGAGACGATGAAAGGCTCTCCCGGCTCGTTCGATACCAGCCCTACCGTTGCGTCTCCTCGCCTATACCACCGACTGTGGGTCCAGTAAGGCGGCTCTAAGTCGCAGAGGGAATAGATATTTACTTCGGTGTGACGTGAAAAAAGTTCATCGAGCTCGGTTGGGTCGACGACCACGTGAGCACCCTGCGGCGCGGCGGGGAAGGGGAACACCGCAGAGGTGGTCAAAGCCGGCCAGCTTCGGTCACGCGTTGTAAGAACTGCTGAGTCCGTTCGTGCTGAGGCGAGTTGAACAGCTCATCGGGAGGGGCTGACTCGAGAACTCGACCTTCGTGAAGGAAGCTCACCGTGCTCGCAACATCGCGGGCGAACCCCATCTCATGAGTTGCGAGCACCATCGTCAATCCCCGACCGGCGAGTTCACGAATCACGCCCAACACCTCGCCGACCAGTTCGGGATCGAGCGCTGAGGTCACTTCGTCGAGAAGCAGAATTTCCGGCTCGGTCATCAGCGCACGCACGATCGCAGCGCGCTGGTTCTGCCCGCCCGAAATCTTGTTCGGGTACTCCTCAGCTTTGTCACCAAGTCCAAACCTCGTGAGCAGTTCACGCGCTTGCTCTTCGGCTTCGGCGCGGTCTCGTCCCTGAGCACGTCGTGCACCAAGAGTGACGTTGTCGAGGACACTCATATGCGGGAACAGGTTGAACGACTGAAAGACGATTCCGATGCGGCGTCGAACGGCGTTTGCATCGGTCGACGGATCGGCAATGTTCTCACCATCGAGACGAATTTGGCCCGACTCGATTGGATCGAGCAGGTCGGTGCACCGGAGTAGCGTCGACTTGCCGCAACCGCTTGGGCCAATGAGGCACACAACTTCGTGTTCGTCCACTGCCAGCGACAGACCATCGAGGACGACCTTGTCACCGTACGACTTGTGAACGTCGACGAGTTCGAGCTTCGGGGTCTTGGTCATGTCGCTCCGGACTGTCGTTGGCTGCGGTCACGATCCGTGTACCAATCGACGTATCTCGTCAACGGAATGCTCACGAGCAAGAAGAGAACCGTCGCCGCAAGAAATGGGGTGTAGTTGAACGTACGACTGGTGATGATCTGCGCCTCACGGGTGGCGTCTCGAACGCCGAGGACCGAGATGAGAGCGACGTCCTTTTGAAGGCTGACCACAGTGTTCATCAACGCTGGGACGACGTTGCGCACCGCCTGAGGGAGGATGGCGTGCTGAAGCGCCTGGAATTGCGTCAACCCAAGAGAGCGCGCCGAAGAACGCTGGCTTTCAGGAACAGCGTCGATCCCAGATCGATAGATCTCGGCGGTGTAGGCCGAGTACGAAAGCGTCAACGCGATCAAGCCCCACACGGTCGAACTTCTCGGCAAGCCCTGGATCTGTAGCGCGGGCACACCAAATCCCAACAACAAGATGAGCAGAATCAGCGGTATGCCGCGGAACACATCGGTGTATATGACCGACAAGAGACGGATAGGGGAGAAGGCCGGTCCGCGAAGACTGCGCATGACCGCGACGATTAACGCAACGACCGGGATGAGCAACATCGACCAGAAGAACAGCTGAACGTTCAACCAGAAGCCATCGATGACAGCAGGAAACGCGTCGACGAAGTCTTCCCCCGAGAAGAATTGGTCCCGAACTCGCGGCCAGTTCGGGCTGCTGACAATCGCAACTCCAGCAACACCGAAGAACACAACCGTGGACACGGCGGCGATGACGCCCGCACGGGCGCCCTCTTGCTGAAAGAAAGACGAAACGGCCGAGCGCCGGGGTTCAACCCCGGCGCTCGGCTTCGTATCGATGTCGCTGGTCACGACGTGAATCCGATAGCTGACTAGTTAGACAACGATGGGATGTCGCCGCCCTGGTTCAACCACTCTTCCTCGAGCGCAGCGAGAGTACCGTCATCGGTGAGGGTCGAAAGAGCAGCGTTCACGCATGGCACGAGCGGGTTGCCCTCTTCGAAGAGCATGCCGAGTTCGTCAACTTCGCCCTCAAGCGGCAGAACGCCGATGATCGAAGCGTCGGTGATCTCAACGGCTGTGATGAAGAACGCTGTCGGCAAGTCGAAGACGATTGCATCGACCTGGCCAGCGTCGAACGCTGCCTTCGCCGCTGCGTTGTCGTCGTACACCTGCACGTCTTCTGACGGTGCAATGACCGACTCCGCAAAGTCGAGGCTCGTGGTTCCAATCGCTGCGCCGATGCGAAGGTCAGCGAGTTCGCCAACCGATGTAGCTGAAGCCGCTGGCGAGTCGCTCGCACCGATGATGGCCTGCTCTACCTGGTAGTAGCCATTGGAAAAGTCGACGACCTCGTCACGCTGTTCGGTGATCGAGTACTGCTGGATGTTGAAGTCCCAGTCTTTCTCGCCAGGGGCGATCGCCTCATCGAAACCGGTCCGTACGAAGGTCACCTGATCGGCGGTGAAGCCAAGTTCTTCGGCCAGAGCAAAGACGAGTGCACCTTCATATCCAGTACCGGTCGACGGATCGTCGAAGTCGTCTTCTCCAGCGCCCATCCAAGGCGGGAACACCGTCTCACCGGTGGCAACCGTGAGCTGTCCTTCGGTTACCACAGGCAACGTCTCGCAGCCCGCTGCGTCACCTTCACCATCTCCGTCGCCGCCCGAAGCAGCGTCGGTGCTACTACCACACGCGGCGGCTACTAGTGCCAAGAGAATAGCCAGTCCTAATAACTTCTGTCTCACGAAGATCCCTCCAAGGTCGTCTGAACACGACACTACTGGGACGGCGCTACGACGGCACTTCAAGTGACCGATGGCTAGCTCAGCTCGAGCGATCTCATCAGCCTGTTCGCAGGCCTCAAGATCTTTGGGCTACTTCTGGCCGGCGAGGTTCCGATTCTTGATCTTGGCCTTGACGTAGTCGCGGTTCATGAACGCGATGAAATCGAGGCTGATCTCCTTCGGACATGCTTCGTAGCACTCGCCATGGTTGGTGCAGGTGCCGAAGTAGTCCTCCATGGTGTCGACCATGTTTTCGACACGCTGCCAACGCTCGGCCTGGCCCTGAGGCAACAAGTTGAGGTGGTTAACCTTTGCTGAGGTAAACAGCTGTGCTGCCGAGTTAGGACATGCTGCTACACAAGCGCCACAACCAATGCACGCCGCAGCGTCCATTGCCAGGTCGGCAGCTTCCTTGGGGACCGGAGTGAGGTTGGCGTCTGGAGCCGAGCCGGTCGACACGCTGATATAGCCACCAGCGTGCTGAATCTTGTCCATCGCAGCTCGGCTCACAGCCAAGTCTTTGATGACAGGGAAGCTCTTTGCACGGAACGGCTCGATCGTGATGTGGTCGCCGTCTTTGAACGTGCGCATGTGCAGCTGACATGTGGCCTGGCCCTTGTTGGGGCCGTGCGCCTGACCATCGATCATGAGCGCACACGTGCCGCAAATGCCTTCACGGCAATCGCTCTCAAAGGTGATTGGTAGCTTCTCGTCGTTGACCAACTGTTCGTTGACCTCGTCGAGCATCTCAAGAAACGAGCTGTCGGTGCTGATGTTTCTGGCTTCGTACGTCTCGAAGTGACCCTTCTCCGCCGGGCCGTTCTGTCGCCAGACTTCGAGGGTTACGTTGATCGTGGTTTCGCTCACAGTGTCTTCCTGGTCGTTACTTGTAGCTGCGCTGGCTTAGAGCGACGTACTCGAACTCGAGCTGCTCTTCGTGCTTGGTCTGTTCGGTGGCTTCGTCATGCCATTCCCAGGCAGCGACGTGCTTGAAGTTCTCGTCATCGCGAAGGGCTTCGCCCTCTTCGGTCTGGCTCTCAAGGCGGAAGTGGCCGCCGCATGATTCGTTTCGAACCAACGCGTCGCGTGCCTTGAGCTTTGCGAGTTCGAAGAAGTCAGCGACACGGCCTACCTTTTCGAGTTCGGTGTTCATCGACGTGTTATCGCCCATCACGCGTACGTTCTTCTTGAACTCTTCCTCGAGCGTCGCAATCTCGTCCTGAGCTTTTTGCAGGCCGTTCTCGTCGCGAGCCATTCCAATGCGCTCCCACACGATCTTGCCCAACTCGCGGTGGTAGTGCTCGGGAGACTTGGTTCCGTTGACCGACAACCAGCGATTGGTGTTGTCGGCAACCTCAGCCTCAGCGGCCTGGAAGACCGGATCGCTCGTCGGAACAGCCGACTCGCCAAGCTTGCCAGCGAGGTAGTCACCAATCGTGTACGGCAGAACAAAGTAGCCGTCGGCGAGACCCTGCATCAGGGCCGATGCACCGAGGCGGTTGGCGCCGTGATCGGAGAAGTTTGCCTCGCCGATGGCGTACGTACCCGGAATCGTGGTCATGAGGTGATAGTCGACCCAGAGGCCGCCCATCGTGTAGTGAGTTGCCGGGTAGATGCGCATTGGACGCTTGTACGGATCCTCGCCGGTGATGTTTGCGTAGATGTCGAAGAGGTTGCCGTACTTGGCCTTGATCGTCTCGATGCCATCGCGGGCAATGGCATCAGCAAAATCGAGGAACACGCCGTTCTTCAACGGCCCAACGCCACGGCCCTCATCGACCACGGTCTTTGCGTTACGTGATGCCACGTCGCGTGGAACGAGGTTGCCAAACGCCGGGTATTTGCGCTCGAGATAGTAATCGCGCTCGTCTTCGGGAATGTCGGCTGCGATGCGTGCATCGTCGAACGCGGTCGGCACCCAAATGCGACCGTCGTTACGAAGCGACTCGCTCATCAGCGTGAGCTTCGACTGGTGATCTGCCGACGCTGGGATGCAGGTCGGGTGGATCTGGGTGTAGCACGGGTTTGCGAAGAAGGCGCCTTTGCGGTGCGCTCGCCATGCGGCTGTCGCGTTCGACATCATTGCGTTCGTCGATAGGTAGTACACGTTGCCGTAGCCGCCGGTTGCAAGAACCACCGCGTGACCCGAATGCGACTCGACCTCGCCGGTTAAGAGATCTCGGGTGATGATGCCCGCAGTCTCGCCGTCTTTGAGGACGACATCGAGCATTTCCTTGCGGTTGTGCATCTCGACGCCGCCGCTCTCGATCTGGCGGTTGAGCGCTGAGTACGCACCGAGCAGAAGCTGCTGGCCGGTCTGGCCTCGTGCGTAGAAGGTGCGCGAGACCTGCGCACCACCGAATGAACGGTTGTCGAGCAGACCGCCGTAGTCGCGAGCGAACGGAACGCCCTGTGCGGTTGCCTGGTCGATGATGTTGACCGATACCTCAGACAGACGATGAACGTTGGCCTCGCGGCTGCGGTAGTCGCCGCCCTTGACGGTGTCGTAGAACAGTCGGAAGACCGAGTCACCGTCGTTCTGGTAGTTCTTTGCTGCGTTGATGCCACCCTGGGCAGCAATGGAGTGAGCACGTCGAGGGCTGTCGTGGAAGGTAAATGCCTTCACGTTGTAGCCCAGCTCCGACAGCGTTGCTGCAGCCGATGCTCCTGCGAGCCCGGTGCCGACGACAATGACCGTGAACTTTCGCTTGTTGTTGGGGTTGACCAACTTCATCGAGAACTTGTGGTTCTCCCACAAGTCGGTGATGTCGCCTTCGGGAACCTTCGAGTCGAGCCGCGGGCTGGATTGCTTAGCTGCGGGATCCATCGTTGCAGTCATTCGTTACTCGCCTTCTTCTTCAGAACGGGCTTCTTCTTCTTCTTCGGCTTCGAGGATTTCCTCGAAACAAGCTGTAGCTCCCGCTTCTGTGGTCTCAGCAGCGCACGCATTGTCTGCGTTGTCGATGACACCAGCTTGGGTCAGAATCGGGAACGTCAAGTTCCCTAAAAGAATGACACCTGCAAGGCCGGCAGCAAGGCCTCTACGGGCTTGGTTATATTTCGGGTTGTTCAGGCCGAGGCTCTGGAACAGGGACCATGCGCCGTGGAAGATATGAAGCGCGAGTGCTGCGTTGGCAATGATGTAGATGATCGCAACCGGGATGTTCGACAACGAGTTCGAGAGGTTTCCAAATGGGTCACCCTTGGTGTAGTTCGTCGAGGGGATCCATCCCCAGGTGAGGTCGGCGAGATGGAAGATCAGGTAGAGCAAGATGATCGGGCCGGTCCAGCGCATCGTGCGTGAGGCGTAGTTCGCAGCGACGTAGTCGCGGCCGCCCGGGTAGCTCTTGGCACCGTCGATGAAACCGGCGTTGTCGCTGGCGACCCGGCTTCTCTCTTTGGTGGTGTAAGCCGCAGCGATGTGGAGGCCAAACATGGCAATAAGACCGAAGCGCAGAACCCACAGCAACCAGAGGCGAGGAATGATGTCTCCGCCGAGTCCACGAAGAGCCTCCGCGTACTCGTGAAGCGCCGCTGGTCCTTCGTAGACGTGAAAGTTGCCGATCATGTGGGCAAGAACAAAGCCGAGGAGTCCAATTCCGGTGAGTGCCATGACCCACTTGCGACCTACGGCGGACTGCCAAATGTTCAGCGGGAAGGGAAGTGCCTTCTTGCGTGTGCGAATTGGCTGTGGATCGCGAAGGTTCGATGCCGGATTCGGCAGAGTCTGTGCCATGACGCTCCTGTCGAGGAAATTGTTTGGGTCACAACACCCCGTGTGCGGCGAGCCCACGCCAGAAAGGAAAGTAGCTTCTAACCGACCCGACCAATTTAGCCCTTGTGGGTGTGGACTGCTCTAATCGGCAAGGAATGTGTAACCGTTTCGAGACACGGTTTCTCCGGTGTTCGCGTCGATTACGGACATCTCTACGGTCAGCTCCGATCCAACGCGTCCACCGCGAAGGTTGAGGTCGTCAATGAACTGCACATCATTGCCCGGAACAATGCCCGCCCAACGTCGCTCCTGACGGCCGCGTTGGTCGTTGATCACCGCGTGAATCTCCACCTCGAGGTCGTCTGTTCTGTCATTGCAGAGGTGCACTGCGAGGCTTGAGGTCGATCGACTTGGAAGGGTCTCTGTGGCGGGATACATCACGCACAACAACGGCTGCAGAGCGGTTCGTGCCGCCTCCAGCGCTGGTCGTGGAGTTCCGTCCGCGTCCTTTAAGCCACGACCGAGACCGGGCCCAGCACCTTTCCAAACACCAGCGAAAAATC
>CAZHUR010000097.1:0-8281 GCA_964535395.1 uncultured Acidimicrobiales bacterium | reverse complement strand
CATCTGATGACGGCGGCGGTGACGACGATGGCGGTGGCGACGATGCTGGCGGCGGAGACGTTGAAGTGCTCGAGGCTGGCGACACGCTGCGAGTCGGCGTTCTGCTTCCACTCACCGGTGCGGTTGCTGGACCAGGTGAGGACGCTCAGCAAGGCCTACAGCTCTACTTCGATCAGTTCGGTGACGGCTCGACCGTGACAACCGCAGACGGAACCAACATCGAGTTCGTCCTCGAAGATAGTGCGTCGGACCCTGCGGTTGCGCTTACCGCAGCGACCAAGCTCATCGAGGTCGACGAAGTCGACATCATCATCCCAGGCATTCTCGCCAGCACCGGTGGTGCAGTGGGCGATGCGCTCGGTGACCGTGACGACGTCCTCTTGCTCTCGCCGTACTCATGTAACGACGACTTCACCCAGCGCGCACCTCTTGAGGGCTATGCCCGTCCCGGTGGTTGGTCATGCAGCCAGAGCTCACATGCCTTTGGTCAGTGGGCATTCGAAGAAGCAGGTTTCACCTCGATCGCAACATCGTGCGCTGACTACACCTTCGGTTACGAGCATTGCGGCGGCTTCGCCGACGCGTTCACCGCTGCAGGTGGAGAGATCACCGAGCAAATCTGGTTCCCATTTAACAACCAGGACTTCGGTACCTATGCCACGCAGATGAATGCGCTTGATGTCGAGGCGATCTTTGGCCTCTCTGTAGGCGGAGCGGCGAACCCATTCGTCACCGCATACTCAGACTTCGGCGTCAACCAAGAAACACCTCTGCTGGGCGGCGCAGTGACGACCGACCAGTCGGTTCTCCGTGCAATGGACCCCGCCACCGTACTTGGGACGATCTCCCATGGCCACTGGGCGGAGGGAGCCGACATTCCTGAGACCCAGGAGTTTGTTGCTGACTTCGAAGAAGCTACTGGCAAGATTGCGTCGTACTACGCAGCTGCAAACTTCGCAGCAATGCAGTGGGTCGTTGCAACTCTCGATGAGACCGGTGGTGTCTATGACCCTGCCAGCTTCCTCGATGTGATGAAGGGTGACCTTGAGGTGTCGACACCGTTTGGGCCTCAAACCCTCGATGAATTCGGCTCGCCGATTCTCAACATCTACATCCGAGAGGTTGTAGAGCGCGAGGACGGTTCGCTGTGGAACGTTCCGATCTTCACCTACGAAGACGTCGACCAGTTCTTCCCGTTCGATCAGGACACATACCTTGAACAGCCGACGTACACCCGGGAGTTCCAGGGCACCGGAGTCGGCGGCTAGTAGCCGGCACCGGAACAAACAAGAGAGAAGGGTCTGTCCTGAGTACTGCGTTGAAAGTCGACAACCTCACCGTGCGGTTTGGCGGTGTAACAGCTGTCAACCGAGTATCGCTCGAAATTGAAGCGGGACAACGGTGGGCTGTCATTGGCCCAAACGGTGCTGGGAAGACCACCCTGTTTCGAACGATCTCCGGTGAGGTATTCCCCACCGAGGGAACGGTCGAACTATTCGGAACCGACATGTCCCGCTCTGCGTCATTTAAAAAGGCGCAGAGCGGGGTCGGCCGTACCTATCAAGTGACCGAGCTGTTCCAAGAACTCACGGTCGAAGACAACCTCGTCATCGCTGCTCAAGCGGTGACAAAGGATCGATTCCGATTCTGGTCACCAGTGCGAATCAAAGGAGATCTCGACGAGAAGATCACCTGGGCACTCGATGCGGTCGATCTCGCCGCCGACCGTTACGTACGCGTTTCTGAAATGTCGCACGGTGCTCATCGCCAGTTAGAAATAGCGATGGCTCTCGCGTCCAACCCGAAGCTGCTGCTGCTCGACGAGCCAGCCGCTGGTTTGTCGGCCGCGGAGCGAAAGCTCATGAAGGGGCTCATCAATGAGCTCCCAAGAGATATCTCGATCGTGCTTATCGAGCATGACATGGAAATCGCCCTCGACCTCGTCGACCGCGTCTTAGTGCTGGACAACGGCTCGCAGATCGCCGAGGGCCTACCCGACGACATCCGCAACGACCAACGCGTCCAAGACGTCTACCTGAAGTTCTGATACATGCTTAAAGTCGAAAACGTTCAGGCCTACTACGACACGGCACACATCCTCGATGGCACCAGCCTCGAGGTCCAAGATGGCGAGGTGCTCGGTCTTCTCGGTCGCAATGGCATGGGCAAGACCACACTCGTGCGCACCATCGCTGGCGTCGCCCCTCCGCGACAAGCCGATGGCACAATCACCTACCAGGGCGAAGACATCACCAATCTTGAGTCCTTCGAAATTTCTCGCCGTGGCATTGGCTACGTACCTCAAGGAAGGCGCGTCTTCGGAAGCCTGAGCGTTGTCGAGAATCTCGAAGTGATCGAGCGAGACGGAGCCAACAAAGTGGGAGAGCCATGGAGTGTCGAACGCGTTTTCTCGTTCTTCCCTCGGCTCGAAGAGCGCAAGACCAGTTTTGCTCGAACGCTCTCTGGTGGCGAGCAGCAGATGTTGGCGATCGGCCGAGCGTTGATGACCAACCCGACGTTGTTGCTCATGGACGAACCTTCTGAGGGTCTCGCCCCGATCATCCTCGGTGTTATTCGCGACACCCTTCAGTCGTTAAAGGGATCTGGTCTAAGCATTCTGCTCGTCGAACAGAATTTGGGGCTTGCGCTCTCGCTTGCCGACCGGCTGTTGTTGATGAGTGAGCACGGCCAGATCGTCTGGGAGGGCACCCCCGAAGAACTCAAGGCTGATGATGGGGCAATGAGCACACACCTAGGGGTCTAAGGAAGGATCACCATGGCAGATGTTGTAGGAGTTGTCGGTCTCGGCGTTATGGGGTCGGCAATGTCGTCGCATCTGCTAGCCGCCGGCTACGAGGTGCACGGGTTCGATACCGATCCTGCGAGAGTCGAAGCCTTTGGCGGCACCGCAGCCGGATCGGTTGCCGACGTCGTGGCTGTGAGCGACATCATCTTGTTGTCACTCCCGAGCCCTGAGGCACTCGCAATCGTCACCGACCAACTCGTTGCCGCAGACCCCGCCGGAGTCATCGTCGTAGAGATGGGGACTCTCGCCCTCGAAGACAAGTTCGCAGCTGAGAAGAAACTCAGTGCGGCTGGAGCGATCATGTTGGACTCGACGGTGAGCGGCACGGGGCTGCAAGCAGCCGACGCCACCCTCGTCGTGTATTGCAGCGGGCCAACAGAGGCCTACGACCGGGTGCGCCCACTCTTCGATCTGATCAGCCAGAAGAGCTTCGACCTTGGTGAGTTCGGAAACGGATCTCGGATGAAGTTCGTCGCGAACCTGCTCGTTGCGGTGCACACGCTCGCAACTGCAGAGGCACACGGTCTCGGTGCGGCTGCCGGGCTTGATCCCCAGTTGGTCCAAGAAGTGATCAGCGCAGGAATTGGTGCGTCAAAGATCTTCGATGTCCGCGGGCCAATGGTCGCCGCCAATTCCTATGAGCCGCCATCGGCGAGGCTGCAGATCATTCTCAAGGACGCCGGAATCATCTCCGAGTTTGCTAGAAATACCGGCGCGACCACGCCGCTTCTCGACGCAGCGATACCAGTCTACGAACAAGGTGAAGCCGAAGGGATTGGAAACCTCGACGCGGCCGCCCTCCGGCTGCTCCTCTAGCCCCAGAGCGCTCGTGCGTTGCCGCCTTTCATCGCAACTCGTTCAGCGTCGCTGAGTCCTTCGGTGCGATCGATGAGGCCGAGCGGGTCGTCGTCGCCCATGTCGAACGGAAAGTCGGTGCCGGCCATCACGCGATCACTGCCGACGATGTCGACGAGGTGTTCGAGGTACTGCGGCTGAAAAACCATCGTGTCGTAGTACAGCTTCTTCATGTAGTAGCTCGGTGGGTGATCCGGGATATGGACTCTGGTCTCGGGCCGCACTTCCCACGTGTGGTCGGCTCGCGACGTGTAGAACGGCAGGTAGCCGCCGCCGTGCAGCAGAACCACCTTCAAATCGGGCAATTCCTCGAACAGACCCGAGAAGATCATGCGGTTTGCGGCGACCATCGTTTCGAGCGGATTTCCGATGCAGTTGGTCATGAAGTAGTCGCCGAAACGATGACTCTCTTGATATCCGTCGGGATGGATGATGACCGGTATGCCCTTGGCGGCGACCGCCTGCCAGAACGGTCGAAAGCGGAGTTCGTCGAGGTTGTTGCCGTGGATGGTGCCACCGATCTGCAAACCTTTGAATCCGAGGTCGTCGACGGCTCGGTCCATCTCCGCAATTGCGCGATCTACGTCTTGTAGCGGAACCGTGGCACCAAAAAGCTCGAACCGGTCGGGCATATCGGCCGCTGCCTGGGCGAGGTGATCATTCTGCATCTTGGCCGCTTCAGCAGCGACGGCCGGCGGAGCCCAATAGCCGTACTCGGATACAAAGGTCGCCAGACCTTGGACGTCCATGCCCATTGCGTCCATGCCCGGAATGCGGTGCTCGTGTTTAAACAGGGCGTCCTTGATCGTCGGGAACATGACGCTGTTCTGCTCGATCGAGTCCTGGCCCATGAAGTGGTTGTAGGGGTCATAGTGAGACTTCTTGTGAGGTGCAAGAAGCGCACCAGCTTCGGGAGTCCCCAGGTGGCAATGAACATCTATCGTCTGCGCGGGCACGGTGATCTCGAATCTTCTGGTCGTGCGCCAATCATATATTGTGCAAAATCTACAGGTCGAGGAGAAGAGTGAATGCCCAACGTCGCATGGTCATTTGGCGATCGGGTCGTGGCGATAACCGGCTCGGCAATAGGTATGGGCGAGGGTGGGGTAGCCGCGTTCGCCGAAGCTGGCGCGACCGTGTACGGACTCGACGTCGATGTCGAACGAGGGAGTGCCGTAGCCGAACGTACCAGCACGACCTTCGTCGAATGCGACATCACCTCGTCGACTGCCGTGAGCGAAACGTTTGCCGCTATCGAAGCCGAACACGGTCGGCTCGATGTTCTGATCAATAACGCTGGCGGGTTCTGGGAGCAGAACACCACCGAGTCTCTTTCCGAAGAAGAATGGGACCGGGTGATCGATCTCAATCTGAAGGCGGTGTTCTTGTGCGCACAGAGTGCAATTCCGCTGCTGAGAAAGTCGAGCGCCGGCCGCATCATCAACATTGCTTCACTCGCTGGCCAAACAGCGATGTATCGCTCGTCGCCTCCGTACGCGGCGGCCAAGGCAGCGGTGCTATCGCTCACCCGGGTTCTTGCCTATGAGTTGGCCGAGGCTGGCATCACCTCGAACGCGATCTCGCCGAGCGCCGTGATGACCGACCGGATCAAGGTCGTCAGGTCCGAAGAAGAACGTGCAAAGACCCAGAAGACGATTCCACTCGGCCGTTATGGCGAGGTCGAGGACCTCGTTGCCTGGATGATGTTCCTCGCGACCGAAGAAGGCGGCTACATGACCGGCGAGACGATCAACGTCAACGGCGGACGCTTTATGGTGTGAGGCCGTTGCTGGTCTGGAGGCCGACGGCTCCAAGGCGGGTCGACAAAGCGTTCGCAGCGTGCCGAACCGCGGCACCCACCTCGTCCTTTCGCATCTTTCGATAGCGACTCTGTGGCGCGGTCAGAACGACCGCTCCCTGGCATCGACCGGTGTGGTCGAAGAACGGCGCTGCAATCGCCGAGCCATCGGCGACCCGCTCCCCCACGCTCACCGAGTAGTGCCGATCGAGGTCGGCCTCGCGCATCATCATCAGCGCATCGATATCGCACTCGGTTTTGTCGGTCAGCTGTTCAAGTGTGGTCGATTCGAGGAGTCTGCGAGCTTCGTCTTCGGGCAGTCCCGTCAGGATCGAGCGGCCGGAGGCCCCAGCGTGAATCGGAACCGGTCGGCCAATCTCTACAACGTAGCGGAGCGGCTTGGAGCTCTGACTGGAATAGAGGAACACCACAGAGTCTCCGTGCAACACGCAGACGTAGCAGGTTTCATCGAACTCGGCGACGAGGTCGTTGAGCACCGACATCGCCGCCGTCGGCAGCGTGTCATGGGATGCAACGGTTCGAGCCAAGGCGTAGAGACGAGGGCCTGGCTCGTACTTGCCGCTCTCACCGATGAGAACGTCCAGGGCCTCGAGTTGTTGCAGGATTCGACCGACCGCGCTGCGATCGACGTTTGCCATCCGCGCCAAGGCACGGGGTCCTATGGGTTCACCTGCGTCTACGAGTGCTTCAACGACTGACACGACTCGACCCAACAACGTGTCTGGTGTTTCGGCGGTTGACGCCACACCATTGTTGGCTTTGGTTTCTGGCACGTAATCCCTAGCTTTTGATCGGCATTCCGCCTTCCAGCACGTAACGGTACCGTTCGGTAAGCAGTGGCGACAACGGTTGACGCAATTCTGCGGGGTAAGAAACCCACATTCTCAACAGGTGGCGCTGTTGCTCTGGCTCGGGACCGTCTTCGTAGGCCTCGCGGGCGTGCAACATCACGTGATTGTTGAGGAACTGCATGTCTCCGGGTTCGAAACTCATGCCCATCGCCATGCCCGGCCGGTTGGCAACTTCTTGGACGAACTCCATTGCCTCGGCTTGTGCTGGGGTCATGCCCAACCCCTCACCGAATCGGTCGACGCTGCGGAAGTAGGCCAGGGAGGCGAAGCGCGACGCCATCTTTCCACCGGCGACACTGAACATTGGCATCTGATACCAACCCGGGTCGCCATCAGCCTCTTCGCCACGCCAGTCGACGTTGTAGGGCTGGTAGAGCTCCTCGAGCAGGTCGGGGCGCTCGGTCGCAACCACGTTGTGAATAGCGCTTGCGCTCGCAACCTTGCTGACACCACCCTTCCACGCCGTGCGGAGACAGAACAGGCCCAGCACATCGACCGGTAGCTGGTCGGCGTGGTAATCGAGCTTGATGTTCGTTTGGTAGACGCGAACGTTCGGGTCGTCCATGGTCCTGCCGGTGTCGCGAACATGGCCGAGCCGGTCGCCGGCTGAGTTCTGACGCACCGGATTTCCGAGATGCACGCCGAACGCCCAGTAGATGCGTTCGCATTCGGCATCGGTGAAACGGTCGCGCGGCAGGCCGCGAACGAGGGCCAGTCCCGGCCCGTTGCTGAGTAACGAAACAACATCGTCCACGAGCGACTTGCACTCATCGAATGGAAAGTCATCCACCTCAAACGGGACTTGGAGATGCGCTGTTGCGCGCACCAGTCGCTCGAGCTCTTCTGTCATCGCCGGCGTGACCTGGACAATCCACGCAGGGTTGTCCTCCATCTCTTCGCCGCGCCAAACGCTGCTGTCTTTCCGCAGTTCTCGCTCCACTAGCACCCCCGTGGCTGGCCAGGATCATATATTATATCATCTCCATCTGGGCGGGCTTTTTGGAAGATGGGGGCGAACGAATGCTGATCGAACAGATCGAGGCAGTACCGATCGAAGTTCCGGTGCTTCGACCGTTGAAGATGGCGGTCGCCACGGTAACCGTACGAACGTGCATCGTCGTGCGCGTTCGCACCGACGATGGGTTGACCGGCGTCGGCGAAAGTGTGGTCACGCGTTATTTCACTGGTGAGAGCCTCGCCTCGGCCCACGACCTCATCACAAACGCGTACGCCGATGTGCTGGTGGGTATGTCCCCGAGAGACGTCGAAGAAATCGCCGTGCTCATGCGCAAGATCAGCGTGTATAACCCCGGCGCTCGAGCTGCTGTCGAAATGGCGCTGCACGACATCGTCGCTCAAGCGGACGGACTCCCCCTTTACGAGTACTACGGCGGGAAACACCGGCCATCGGTTCCGACCGTGTGGCACACCTCGGGCGACTCACCAGAGGCAATGGCCGAGGAGGCCGCCGGTGCGGTCGCCGAGGGCTTTCCGTACGTGAAACTCAAGGTGGGCGGCGACGTCGACAAGAACCTCACCAGCACCTACGCGGTTCGCGAGGCGATCGGTCCTGACGTGATGTTGCTACCCGACGCCAACCAGGGCTGGAACATGGAGGATGCACTCCGCTACCTCGAAGGTGTAGCCGATGCTCAGCCAGGCTTTGTCGAACAACCAATCCACCGCGACGATATTGCGGGCATGGCCGAACTCAATCGGGTTAGCCCCGTGCTCGTGGCAGGTGACGAGGGCATCTTCAACGCCGAGGACCTGGCGAACTACATCGCCTTCGACGCCGTTGGTGCAGTCGTGACCAAGCTGATGAAATCGGCAGGCCCGATCGGCATGCGCAAGGTGATCGAGCTCGCTGACAAAGCCGACCTTGGAGTTCACTTCGCCGGCATGGCCGGTCAAACAAGCATCAGCGCAGCCCACGCCGCACACCAAGCA
>CAZHUR010000096.1:4999-8284 GCA_964535395.1 uncultured Acidimicrobiales bacterium | reverse complement strand
TTCACCGACTCGGAAGCAAACTTCGCTGCACGCGAAGTAGGGGCCTGCGGCTAGCGCCTGAGATCGGTGTGACAGACCCACGCGAAAAGAGCCGAATCCCCGCCACAATGAGCTGATGGGCAAGAAACCAAAGTTCGACTTTTGGGAAGGCGCAGAAACGCGATTCATTCAGCCGTACCAGGCCAACAAGGTCTACCTCTGCCCTGGATGCAATCGCGACATCCCAGAGGGACTCGGCCACATCGTCGCTGTGCCGACTGAAGCTGTCGACCTACGACGCCACTGGCATCGCGGCTGCTGGAACGGCAGAGCTACCCGAGCGACAAAGGGTTAGCCGGCAGCGTTGGCTGGATCGTCGATCCGGACGTCGGCTGGCATTTCACCATCGACCAGATCTTCGGTTTCGCCACCTTCGGCAGCGTCATCGACTGGTTTGTCAGGTTCATCAGCCACGGGGGCCGGCGCAATGGTGGTCGATGTAGTGGTCGTCGTTGTTGTAGTTGTGCTCGTCGTCGTAGTGGTGGTGGTCGCCGGACGAGCAACCGTGACTGGCGGCGTCGTTACCCGCGGGCCAACAGTTGTTGTCGGCTGCTCGATCGTCGTGGCAGGAGCGGCTGTGGTTGAACGGGGAGCTGCTGTAGTACTACTCGTCGTCGACGTCGTCGCTGCCGTGGCGTCCTCAGCTTCGTCTCCGTTTTCGACCTCACCAGGATCGCCCTCAATGACGTCGTCCAGGTCTTCTTCAAGCTCGACGGCATCCGGTGCCTGGGTCGAGCTAGTCGAGGGAGCTTGTTCCTCGATAAGAGCAAGCGCGTCTGCCGCCTCGTCAGATTCGGGGTCAGCGTTGCTGTCGGGCGCACTTCTGCTATTGACCGAGGTGATGAAACCGCCAGACTCTGGTGCCATCTCGGCTTCGACACCAAACGCCGCTAGGCGGCTCTCGAACATGCCTTCTGAGAGAAAACCCCACGCTCCAACAGCAACAACGGCAGCCAAGACGAGGTGTCTCATACGAACCTGTGGCTCTGGTGTGTGAGGCAAGCGCCTCTTTGTCATCATGAATTGCCCAGTCGTGGTAATGCCGCCCACCTCTTTGGTACCACGCTCAAAAGAGCCGTCCTAGGGTCAGAGTTCCCATGCGAACTAGTCCACCGGGGGCTCGACGAGAGTCACACATGCTCGTCTGGAAACAAAAGCTACCCGTTGGTATGCTTGGTTTTACATGCGAAATAAGCGTCTTGGACGTCCCCCCAAATTTGACCGCGAGGTCGTGCTCAACCAAGCCATGGAGATCTTCTGGCGAAACGGTGCTGCAGCAACGACTACGCGCACGCTCGAAGACGAGCTCGGGGTTGGCCAATCGAGCCTGTACAACACCTTTGGGTCCAAAGAAGGTTTGCTCACCGAGGCTCTCGCTCACTATGAAGCAAAACTCGATGAAGCCGTGCTATCGATTCTCCAAGAGCCGAGCAAAGACGCGTTGTGCGAGTTCGTGGACGCGCTGCACGAATGGGTTGGATCACCTGGACGGCCGGGCTGTCTCATCATGAACCTGGCCGCAGAAGACCCAATGCATCACAATCGGCTCGACGACTACCGCGACAAGGTCCGAACCGCCATCAGACCATCGATAGAGACGTTCAGTCACACCGCAGAGGTCGGTCATCGCACTGAACTCTTAGTGGTTGCCTTGTTCGGGCTCACCGTTTCGGCCCGCACCGCGGCCGAGCCCGATGTTCTCGACGACATGGCGTCGGCAATCAAGGCTCAAATCTCCGCCTGGTAACTACCGCCAAAAAGTAAGCAAGTCGGTGGTGGTTCATCACAAGGCAGAACCACCACCGACTATCACTTAGGCCCTATGTATGGGCCAACATTGCCTCTTCAATGGCACTTGGTGGCGAGGCACCGGTAATCCGATGGATCTCGTCACCTCCACGCACAAAGATGAGTGTTGGGGTCGACATCACGTCGTACCGCTCAGCCAGATCAGGCTGCTCGTCCACATGAACCGCTACGACACGCCAACCATCGGAATGATCGTTAGCGAGTCGCTCAAGATGAGGCCTAATGGTTCGACATGGCTGACACCAGGTGCCCCAAAAATCGATGATAACTCCTCGATCTTCGGCGAGCAGCACCTTGTTCAGTTCTGCGTTGTCTACTTCATCAAGAAGCATGTAGCTATGCCCCAATCTCTTCTCGGCGATACTCCATGTCTGTCTCGTACTCAGACTCGTCGGAGGAATCCATGTTCATCGTGATGTTGAACTTGTTCCCCCAGTTGAAGATGCCGCAAGCAAAAACCATCTCGACGATCTCATCATCGCTGAAGTGCTCTCTCAGCGACGCAAAGAATTCGTCGGTAACGGTATGTGGATCAAGCGCTATTCTCTCGGCAAGTGAAATGCCAAGCGCCTCGCGCTCATTGAGTGCATCTCCTGCTTTGGGCTGATGCTCCATGCAGGCTGCCTCACGAGGACCGACGGCGTCGCGCACGGCGACGCTCCGAACGGTGTTTCAATAAGCGCAGTCGTTGATTTGCCCTGTCTTCAGTCGCATAAGCTCGTGAAGGTGGGGTTCAACGTTTCCTTCTGCGAAGAACGAGACGAACACCGGAACGATGGTCTTCAGGTTCTTCGGGTTCCGAGCTATCAAACCAAACATGTTTGCATCGGCCCACCAGCCGTCAACTGCTTGTTGAAGTAGCTCATTCACCTCCGGGTCGGGACTCTCCCCGGGCTTTATAGCGGTAATACGGCTTGCCATATTTCCCCCTTTTCCTGACACCTGAACCAGGGTTGATCCAGGCGATGCACTCCCTTCTGAAGCACACGCTACAAAACCTACCTTGGAGCCGGGGACCTGTCGAGTCGATCTCGAAAACAACCGAGATCCCAAAACGACCTGATCCCCCACCCGGAGCTATCGCTCTGGGCGGGGGACCTTTGGTTGCGGGGTCGTGTCTGACTAGGCGGCTGCCAAGAAGCTGTCGAGCGAGACGTACCCGACTTGGCGACCCATATCGTCATAGACGATGACCTGATCCTTGTCACTCACACGAGCTCGTTCGAGGATCGTTTCCATCTTCTCGCCAACTCGGGCGCTGGTGAATCGGTCCCATCCAACGACGAGGTCATCGACGAAAGTCAGGGCCCGGTCTTCAGGCCGAGTTGAATGAATCGAGGTCGAGCTGACGATTCCGACTACGCCGCCGGCACCCGCCAGCGGGTAGGCGATCGGGCCGTCATATGACGAGCTCATTGCCTCAAGACCAGCAACGGT
>CAZHUR010000096.1:2911-4899 GCA_964535395.1 uncultured Acidimicrobiales bacterium | reverse complement strand
AGGGCGACACCTCCAAGGAACCAAAGCGTGATCGCACTTACCTTGATGCCGTTTCTCTGGGCTACAAGGGCGTGTCCGAGCTCATGGGCGAGGATCGAACCGAAGAAGAGGAACACGCCGACCAGGGCGGCGATCCAAACGGTGGCGCTCGCTGCGGCAGGGATAACTGCCGCCAAGGAGAACACATAAAACGCTGCTATCAGCAGGACGCCCCAGTTCAGGCCTACGGGGATTCCGGCGATCGAACCAAGTCGTATCGATTGCCTCATCGAAAATCACATCACTTTCTCTAGTTGGTATACATGAGAAAACAAGTCGACTTGACCAAGTGTTCCTGGGGGTTGAGGAACAACTTGAAAACCCCATTCAAGGGCGTTAAAGCAGTGGGAAAAACGGCACTGCCCGACGAGGTTTTTCACGTAGAACAAACCAACAACGGAGATTGTAGAAATGTTGAAGAGTGAAGCGCCTCGCCGGGCAATGATGAGACCGTAGTCAGCGCCTCGGTTGAAATCAAAAAGGATTCAGGCGCTCATCGAGAGCTAGCCCGCGACGGGTTCGAGAACTCTGTCGTCTTTTTCGACTTCGGTCTCAG
Source organism: uncultured Acidimicrobiales bacterium (assembly GCA_964535395.1). GTDB lineage: Bacteria > Actinomycetota > Acidimicrobiia > Acidimicrobiales > SHLQ01 > SHLQ01. The sequence goes on along the minus strand of CAZHUR010000096.1, from coordinate 4,304 downwards.
ATGTCTCAATCTCGGACTGCGAGATTGTGACCTGCGGTTTGTCCTCGATACCGTGAGCCTCGGTGCCTCCGGCAAACGTTCGCCTCGTCACAAAGAGTGAGTACCGCACGATCGAGCGGAGGTTCGTTTTCGGCAGGACGAGCAACAGCCCGACGATGCATGCCGAAAGGGTGACTGTGGCGTTGCCTGAAGTAACGAGGTTCACGCCTACAGGTTACCGGTTAGGCAGCCTCTGTCAGGTCGGCCAACGTCTCGAGAGGTTCCTTGGCAGCTGCGTAAGTGACTCCGTTCACGGTCAGCTTGTTACCGGCGCGTTCGATCGTGGCTGGCGTTCCTTCGTCGACCTTGCTGTCGATTGGCTTGTGCAACTTCAGCCCGTCGGGTCCGAGCGACAGCACGTCTCGTTCGGCGAATGCACCAACGGCGAGGGCGCCGACAGCGGTGATCACAGCGAGCGCCCACACGGGCAGCACTCCGCTGAGAAGCAACCAGACCACCGGGATGATCACGACGAAACCGGCAAGCGCCCACTTCTGCTTCGACTCCATGAACGGAACCTTCAGCCACATTGCAAATTCGGCGTCCGCGTAGAGATCGTGGTCATCCTTCATGAGGTCAAGAAGGGCTTGATCGCCTTCGTTTAGAGTCTTCTCTTCGGACATCTCAGCCTCGGAGGTTTCCACTTCTTTTTCTGCTGGTGAGTTCGCGACGCTTTCCATACCTTGCCTTTCGGCAGTTGAGCATCGATTCCTAAGCGATGTCTCCAGGCCTTGTGAGCATTGATGCTGCGGTGAGTGTTCCCGGGGCGATCTCAGTGAATCCGCCGTCACGAATCCGCGCAATAGACAATGGCAGCAGTTCCTCCCACAGTTCAGGTGTTGGCGTGTGCACGCGAACCGGCCGCGTGGCCGCATTCCAGTCGAGTCGATCGGTGCGATCCATCTTCTCCCAACAGCGCTGAGCACCGTGAGCAACTTGAGCTCCTCGCTTACCCCAACTCATGTCGACCGCTGGATTTAGCAGCACCGTCAGAGTCGGTTCGGAAACGGGAGCGAGTGCAGCCACCGGGTCCGGTTCTTCGAGCGGAGACGATTGAATCTGCAACTTCGAAAGCTCCGGTGGTGCCTCGTCGACAACGCCGGGAACAAACACCCGCACCTGCGCGGTGCGATAGGAAACGGTGAGTCCGGACACCGCCTGGGCGCGCTCCCACGCCCTGGCGCGAGCTCGCCTCATGATCTTGCGAATGCGCTTGCCGCGCCACGCATCGACTTCGTCGTGCCACTCTCCTCCGGGTAACGATCGGTGATCGTCGAGTAGTTGGATCACACCCAACGCAGCAGCAGCGAAGATGTCGGCAAGCTCGGCGGGCTCGACCTTCTCAACCCGGGCC
>CAZHUR010000096.1:0-2811 GCA_964535395.1 uncultured Acidimicrobiales bacterium | reverse complement strand
AGCAGCAGCGAAGATGTCGGCAAGCTCGGCGGGCTCGACCTTCTCAACCCGGGCCACCATCTGCAGCGCCCGAGGGCGTTCGTCGTATTCAGGCACAACTTCATTCTGCCGCGATCACCAACGCAAGCCGCGAATGACCCGCAAGCCAACCTCGACGGAGCTATCGACCGAACGACCGGTGCCGAGCTCTAGTAACGTCACCACTATGGCGGAATTTGATCCCAAACCTTGGAAGGCACCAAGGGCTCCAGGACTGGTCGGCGACTTCGAACAAAACGATCTCCTCTCCTCGGCCAAGCTGTTGCCGACTCCAAATCACGGCCCCGAAGATGTGGTGGTCGACTCGGCCGGCTACATCTACAGCGGCACCGAAGAAGGCTCGATCGTCCGGATCTGGCGAGACGGTAGTGCGCGCGTGGTAGCCAACGTTGGCGGGCGACCGCTCGGTATAGAGGTGTATGGCGACGACCTATTGGTGTGCAACGCAACCCTCGGTCTTCAGGCGGTCAGCATCAGCGGCACGGTCGAAGTCCTGACCAACAGCCATGACGGCACTCCCCTCTCTCTCACCAACAATGCAAGCGTCGCATTGGATGGGACCATCTTCTTCACCGAGTCATCACAACGCTGGTCGCTGGACGACTACAGCAACGACATCGTCGAGGGTCGCCCGACCGGCCGCTTGCTCAAGCGAGACCCAGACGGCACCACGACTCAACTCTTCGACGGCATCGCGTTCGCGAACGGTGTTGCTCTCGACTCTGCCGAAGCGTCGGTTTTCGTTGCAGAAACCGCGCGCTACCGCATCCACCGCTACTGGCTAAGCGGCGACAAGGCCGGCTCGACCGAACTGTTCAAAGACAACCTGCCCGGCTTCCCCGACAACTTGTCATTTAGCAACGGCACGCTTTGGGTGGCGTTTGCCTCGCCACGCAACCCATCGATCGACGCAATGAGCGACAAGCCGATCCTGAAAAAGCTGGCGGTCAAGCTACCGGAAGCGCTCAAACCTAAGCCACTACGCCACGGGTTCATTGCTGGCTTCGATGAAGCCGGCAACGTCACTCACAACCTGCAAGACCCGTCTGGCAAAATCGCCGTCACCACGGGCGTGCGCGAAGTAAACGGCGCGCTCTATATCGGCGCACTTATCGACCCGCACTTGGCAGTCGTCGAGTTGTAGACCTACGCCAGAGTTGTGCCGGGACGGTAAGGCTCACCGAACTCGACCACAGTTGGTTCGTCGGAACTGAACAAGCTGAGAGCTCGCTCGATCACCGCTCGCTGGCGTTCGCTGTCGCCGGGAGCACCGAGTGGTCGACCCAAGGGATGCTGCGTAATGACTGTGCGCGGCATGTTCATCAACTTGGCAATATGGCCAAAGGACTGCACGTAGACACTCGTTGTTGGGATTCCTACGGTTTCGATCGCTCGCTGAACGTGTCCCACGGACACGTGGCAACGCGGTCAAATAGGAACGAGGAGGACGGCGTCGACCTGTTCATCGCGGAGCATCTCGCCCCACTCGGGACCGATGGTCTTCTTGAGCCGACCCTGGGCGGCCGCTCCAACGAACGAGTAGGCATTCTTGAAGAACTCACCTATGACCCCGTCGGCCTGGAGGCTCTCCATGATCCGCAAGGGAAGTACAACCTGCGGGTCGGCCTTGGCGGCGCGGGTCGGGTAGCCGCCGTGGCGAACGCGCAGATTCGAGAGCTCGGTCGATGATGGGATGGTCGTCAGCGTCGGTGGTTCTTTCAGGAAGTCGGCCATGCGGTCTTCGGCTTCCTGCTGAGACATGTTCTCTACGCCAAAGGGTTTCGGGTCGTGCCCGTCGACGAAGTGTCCACTCGATGTGAGTAGCGCCACTCGGCTTTCTGAGAGCGGCTTGGTCATTGGAGCCCACGGCACGTCGTCGTACTTGTAGCGATACTCCTTGGACATCTGCCCGTTTCCGCCGCCCCCGTAAGCGGTGACCTGCCACTTATATGCGGCCTCTACGATCGCTGTTGGATCGCCGTGGTCAACAGCGTCACCCACAGCAAGAAACAGCTCGGATAGGAAGTCGCCGAATTCGGCGTCGGTGAGCTTGTCGACGAACTTGATGTCGAGGTTGCTACGAGACCCGTACTGAAATGAGTGACGGAGCTCTTCGATTGTTTCGGTGGCGGTAGTTTCGGCAGCTGTCTCTTCGTCCATAGGCCGACGCTACCGCAATCCTACAAAATATAGGAAACCCTGTATCCTGTCGCTCAAAACCTTGTTGCTCAGCTGGGAATCCAGTGTTCGGTTTCGATACCGAGGCCGTCGGCGATTCGGTTGGCGTAGGCGTAATACCCAACGACCTCGGTGATATCGAGGATGTCGCGATCGCTGAAACCGACGTCTCGGAGCGACTGAGCATCTTCGGGGGTCATTGCACCGGGCGTTGCAGTGAGCTTCACTGCAAACGTGAGCATCGTTCGGCGCTTCTCGTCGATCGGCGCAGTCTTCCAATCGGTGTGGACCGCATCGGCGACGTGATCGTCTTTCAGCAGTGAGCGCAGACCGCGCCCATGATGAACCACTCAATAATGACAGTGGTTCTCGAGGCTCACCACCAGAGCGATCATCTCTCGCTCGACCTTTCGTAGCGTTGCCGTTCCGGTCATCGCCGAGGTGTAGAGCTGCTGATGTGCAGCCATGCCCCGAGGGTTCAGCGAGTGCACCGCCATGATGTTGTCGACTCGCTTGTAGGTCGGGTCGACAACCTGCGGATAGAGCTCGCCCAGACCGTCATCGGTCCAGTCTTCGTCGGGAACAACTTCGATG
>CAZHUR010000095.1:0-8325 GCA_964535395.1 uncultured Acidimicrobiales bacterium | reverse complement strand
GCCGTGTAGCGCGAGCGCATCGTCGATTCGGGAGTTGCGCCAAGGCCAGAATGACCGGCGTTGTGCCAGGGCTGGCAACATGTGGCATAGGAGAGCCGTTCGGTGTCGGGCAACGTGGCGCCCGCACGACACGGGCATGTATCGGTGTCGGCCACCTCGACTCGCTTGGACATCACAGGCTCCCTTCAACTCGGCGTACGAGGTCGTCGGCGGGCTTGGCCAGTAGGGCGATCACGTCGTCTGAGGCGGTCACGAGGCTATCGAGAGTTAGCGCCTCGTTGTTCGAGAGGAGGTCCTGGTCTGAATACAGGTAATTGACGAGCATGCCGTGAGACTCCGCGATTCCCTTCGGGGATGTATCGCCACACCAGTTGATCTTCGCGACACACGCGCCATTGCGCAGATGGAAGCGCGCAACCGGGTCGAGTGGGAGGTTGCCTTGCCTCGCGGTGAGCAGGTACTCGGCGCAACTCTGCCGCATTGTCGTTTTGTCGTCGACATCTACTTCGGGGTGTGTTTCGGAAAGCCACGACGCAAAGCCCGGGATGGGCGACAGGGTGGCGAACGTTTTCAGGTCCGGATCTTCGGCCATCAGGTGCTCGGTTACCTGCTTGATGAGGAAGCTGCCGAAGGAGACGCCGCGCAGCCCGGATTGGCAGTTGGTGATCGAATAGAAGATCGCCGTATCGGCATCATGTTCTTCGGTTTCCGGTGGCGGTGCGTCGATCACGTCTTGGATCGATGTCGCCAGCCCTTTGGTCAAGGCAACTTCTACGAAGATGATCGGCTCATCGGGCAGCGCCGGGTGAAAGAAGCCAAACGATCTGCGATCCGGCGCCAAACGGCGACGCAGATCGTCCCAGCCACGAATCTCGTGGACAGCCTCGTATCTGATCAGACTTTCGAGGATGTGAGCGGGCGTGGTCCAGCACAGTTGCTCCAAATGCAAGAAGCCACGATTGAACCACGACTTCAGAAGGTGTTGCAGGTCCTTTTCGACCGGAGCGAGTTCTGGATGTGTCTCCGAGCGCGCCAAGATCTGGGCTCGCATGTCGAGCAGGACCCCGATTCCGTCACGAGCGGTGTTTAGCGCGCGAAAGAGGCTAAGCCGCTGTGAGTCGGCTGCCTGTGAGAGCGCCACGGTGTGAGACTCGCTCGGGTCGGCTTGATAGTTGCGAATTGCAGCATCGACATCGTCTCGCTCTGCCCCGAAGTCGTTCAGGAGCAAACCGAAGAAACCTGTCTTCTGGTCATCGTCGAACGAGGCGTAACGGCGTACCAGTAGTTCGGCCAACGATCGTCCCGCCGTATCGCTGCGCAGCCGCAGCAACGCTCGCGCGGTGCTGGCAGCGACGATCAGTACTTCGTCGCTCGTCTCGGTCACTACTGATTCGGTCACTACCTCAAGTGTCCCATGGGGTGGCTTGGTCTGGCGGCGGACCGGTTTTGGGAGGGGGAGCCGGCGGAGCTGTCGCTGGCGGCGCTTGGGGTGGCGGACCCGGAGCTTGTGGTGGAGGACCCGGTGCTTGTGGTGGCGGAGCCGGAACGGGGGCGCCCTGGACATATTGGGGAGGCACCTGGAATTGGCCGGGCACGACGCCTTGTTGAGCCTGCTGTAGTCGCTTCTCGTCGCGCTTGACCTTTGAGCGTCGGACGATTCCGATGACGGTCATGGCCCCTCCAATGAGGAGGATGATCGCACCACCAGCGGTCATGATCACCGGTGTTTGAACCTCGCTAAACGAGTTCGGGAACGATTCGACCACGAGGCCTAATCCCGGTTCACCGCTGGCGATGTCGACCTCGTAGGACGCTGTCGTGTCGACCTCGAAGGATGCGATTCCAAGGAAGTTTGTTTGGCCACGACCGATGTTGAGATCTATGCCCGTCGGCGACACGTTGACCGCCTCGCCGGTGTCGACGTTGGTCACGGTCACGTCATCGAGTTCTGCCGTGGGAATGAACGACGTGTTGAAAATGCCGCCGGCGTCGACGTAGACGTCGTAGCTGCCGGGATCGAGAACTCGTACCTCGCTACCTGGGGTGTCGAACGCGTCTTCGGTCACGACGCCGAGTAAGCGATTGAACAAGAGGATCACGCCGACGCTCGCCAGCACGGCGCCGACGATGAAGATGAACAAAGAGAGCCACAGGTTCGGGCCGGGCTCTTTGGTGGGAATCTCGGTCGCTGTCATCGGAAGTCAAGGTCGTGCCAGTGGCACCCCGCGGCTACTGTCATAGCAATGAGCGTAGCCGAGGTGACCGAGCGACCCCGGCTGCCCTTGTGGGTGGTCATCGTCGCTGGTGGCGCTATTACGGCACTTAGCCTCGGCGTTCGTTCGACCTTTGGGCTTCTCGTCACTCCGATTGCTGACGGCATTGGATCAGATCTCGGCTCGATCTCACTCGCGATCGCAATCCAGAATCTGGTGTGGGGATTTAGCCAGCCGGTTGCTGGAGCACTGTCCGACCGGTTCGGGGCATCGCGCATTCTCGCAGGGGGCGGCGTTCTGTACATCGCTGCAATGGCGCTGATGTCGACCGCGCAAAGCCCGGGCATGATCATCTTCAGCGGCGGCTTCCTCGCTGGCATTGCCGTAGGCGCAGCCAGCTTTGCCGTCGTGCTTTCCGCGGTTGGGCGTATGGCTCCGCCCGAGAAACGTTCGATCTTGCTCGGGGTGGTCAGCGCTGTTGGTTCGCTCGGCCAGTTCGTGCTGATCCCTCTCACCCGAGTGTTACTCGACCGTGGAGATTGGCGATCGACCAGCGTGATCCTCGCAGTACTGCTCGTCGGCATTGTTGTGGTCGCTCCGGCCATGGCTTCGAAACGCCAACTTCTCGAACCGCAAGATGGCGTTGCCCAAGCATCGGCCAACGTGCCAACGCTCTCCGAGGATCTTGTGAGAGCCCGCACCTCGCGTCCATACCTGCTGTTGAACGCCGCGTTCTTTGTGTGCGGTTTCCACGTCACGTTCATCGGGGTTCACCTCGCAGGTCACGTCGAACTGGTCGGGCTTTCAGCAACGACCGCGTCGACGGCGCTTGCTCTAATCGGTCTGTTCAACGTGTTTGGCTCGCTGCTCGTGGGTGCAGCTGGTCAGCGCATCTCGTACACGAAGCTGCTCGCAGCGATCTACTTCATGCGAGCTGTTGCCATTAGCGCATACATTCTGACTCCGGTCACCAGCACGTCGACGATTATCTTTGCCATGGCTATGGGAGTGCTGTGGCTCTCCACCGTGCCACCAACGTCGGCGATGGTGACCGAGATGTTTGGGCCCACAAACTCCGGAGCCCTGTTCGGGATCGTGTTCCTGTCTCACCAGATGGGGTCGTTCATCGGTGCGTGGATGGGCGGCGAAGTCGTCGATGTCACCGGCACCTACGCGTTGGTGTGGTGGATCGCTGTCGGCCTGGGCATCTTTGCCATGGCAATGCACCTGATCATCGACCGAACCCCACCGGGACCCGAGCAACGCCGTTCCCCATCGCGTTTCGCACCGAGTGCGATTGCGTTGTTCGTGTTGGTGGGCGGGCTGGCAGCGGCGGTATCGCTAGCGACCGCTCCGGCTGTCGAGGCTTCGGCGTCTGAAGAGGCGCCGCCGAGTTATTACTGTTCGCTCGGACCCACACTCACCCCAGCCAGATAATCAGCCAAAGACACGACGAGGTCGCGACGCAGAGCGGGGTCAGTCTCTAGAGTGCGATAGGTGACCAACGGAGCAATTCGCTTTCTTGTCTATGCGGGCCTTGGCATCACCATCGGCGCCCTGGTGGCCCTTCTCGACTTCATCACCGTCGAGGTCGCGCTTGAACGGGTCCTGAATTCACCACTGTGGGTCCAGCTCGTACTGCCTCCAATCGGTCTAATCCTGGTCTATGGCATCAAATTGAGGACGCCGGGAAGCAGCAATCAAACATCTGCCGCCTACGTCGAGTCTTTTCATAGTGGTTCGGGCGCTGAAGCAAACGCACTGCTCCCCAAGCTGTTCGCGAGTTTCGCCACGATCGGTACGGGTGGTGCAGTGGGCCTCGAGGGTCCAGCAATCCTGACCGGTGCCACCCTCGGTCAGACCCTCGGTCAGCGGCTACCTCGCGTCCTCGGCGAGAAGCCGCGCCTCGTTCTTCTCGTCGCCGGCGCAGCGGCAGGTGTTGCGGCTGTCTTCAAGGCACCAGCGACCGGTGTGCTGTTCGCCATGGAAGCCCCGTACCGCCACGACATCTCGCGTCACGGCCTGATCCCGGCGCTCATCGCAGCGGCAGCCAGTTATCTGACCTTTGTGGCGTTCCTTGGGACCGAGCCATTGCTGCGGTTCGACCCGACCGAACTCGAAATCACTGATGAGCTGATCGCTGCGGTGATCATCGGTTTGCTCGCTGGCGTTGTTGCTCGCGGCCTCGCCCGGGGTTTCAACTGGGCGAAGACGCTCGAGGAGCAGTATCAGTTCTGGCTTCGGCTGCCGTTTGCTACGGTTCTGATGGGCGCTTCGCTTTTGATAGCAAACTCGCTCGTCGACGAGCCGCTGACGATTGGCATCGGGGCCGAAATTGCAGCTTCACTCGTGCTCGATAACGAGGTAACGCTCATAGCGATCGTCATTCTCTTTCTCCTTCGTGCACTCGTGACGGGGGCTGCGCTCAGCCTCGGTGGTGTGGGTGGCGTGTTCATCCCACTCGTCGTGCAGGGTATGTTGCTCGGGCGTGCCGTCGAGATCATCGTGGGGGCTCCCTCGACTGGGCTCTATCCGGTTATCGGTCTCGCTGCTGTGCTCGGTGCGGCTTATCGAACCCCTCTGGCGGCGGTCATGTTCGTCGCCGAAACGACCGGTCGAGCCGAGTTTGTGATCCCCGCACTGATCGCAACAGCGATCGCACAGACCCTGATGGGCGAAGACTCGGTTTCGCCGGGGCAGCGCACCGAACGCCTCGGCCAGCTCGAACGCCGCCTGGTCGAACCATGTTCGGCGGTGATGATCGACGACCTTGGCTCTATCCAACCCGATGCGACGCTTCTCGACGTGATCGACGGCTACGGCGACAGATCTCAGTCTTTTGCCATTCCGGTAGGCGGCCCGAAGTACGAAGGTCTGATCGTGCTTCACGACCTGGCTGGCGCCATGCTCGAACACGGTCCAGATGCAGGCGTGCGCGAAGCCATGCGCGTTCTCCCAACGGTTCATTGCGATGCACCCGCGGTCGACGCTGCACGGCTCATGAATCGTCATGACACCGCTGCCATCTGCGTGGTCAACGACGAGGACGAACCGGTCGGCATCATCAGTACGACCTCTCTAGCCGGCCTCACCAGCGTCGACCTGGGCTGAGTTGTCCTTCCATCCTCGGGGGAGAGACGCGTTTCAGAGCCACCGCTGTGGTCGCGTCTGAGGCACTAATCGGTCTCGCAGAAATCTGTTGTATTTCAGGGGTTTTACTTGGTGATCGTACATATGTTCGATATAATGTTGGTATGGAGATAGGGGCTCTTTGCGAAGCGAATGCGGATCTTGTTCCGATCGCTTCTGCGTTGGCTGTTGCGAATGCGACTTCGGTTGCCGGTCATAGTTCTGAGGAGCTTTCTGAACGAAACGTTGTCCTCAATCAGCTCACTCAACAGCTTGCTGCGTTACGTATCGAAACGGTCGACCAGTCAGAACACGTCGATGTTGGTGCGCTCACCGATCAACGTAACACCGCTAACCATATTGCTTCGGTCTGCAACGCCGACCCTGCGCCAGTACGCGCTGATGCGTTGCTGGGCCGCTGGCTCAGAGATTTCCCTGTGTTACGCCAAGCATTTGTTGAGGGTCGTGTGGGTGTTTCACATCTCGACTTGTTGCGTAAAGCAGACAATGTTCGTGTGCATCACCAAATGATCCAAGCTCAGGACAGCTTTGTTCAATGGTTTCATCAACTTGCCTTCCGAGATCTACCGCATCTGATCGACCGGTGGCTGCTTGGCGCTGACCCTGACGGAGCAGCACCGGATGAACACGCTAAAAAGACAGGTCTGTCACTTACGCCGTTGCCGGGTGGGATGGTCAAGGTCTCGGGTTTGCTCGACCCGCTCCAAGGAGCCGCGCTACGCGACGCTGTGAACTTTGAAGAACAGAAACTGCGCCGCACACAACAACAACACGGCGTCACCTCAACAGTTCGCCAGCGCATGCTCGAAGCCCTGTTGAATTTGGTTGGACGCGGTGTAGCCCGCCCGGATGGGTCAATGCCGATCCCTCACGTCAATATTGCGATGTCTCAACAAGTGTTCGAACAAACCACTACATGGCTCCAAGACCAGACCGAACCCTTCCCCCATATCGATCCAATGGGCCAAGACCCCGACGCAAAGTGTCAGTTGATCGATGGAACACCTATCCATCCCCTCTACGGGTTTGCCGCTCAAGCGATAGCTACGATGCGAAGAATTGTGTATTCCGCCAAAGGGCGGCCCGTGGAAGTCTCAATCAAAGCACGCTCCATTCCTAAATGGATGGCAGAAGCACAACTCGTCACAACAAACGGCAAATGCTCAAACCCTGTTTGCGATGCCCCCTTCTCCTGGCTCCACGCCGATCACATCACACCGCACTCACACACCCAAAACACCTCGGTCAAAAACACCAGACCACTCTGCGAACCCGACAACCTCTGGCGCAACAACAACACCAAGCGCGGCATCTGGAACCAAGCCGATGAAGGCACCTAGTCCCAGCGTTGGACTAACGAACACTAGGGTTCATCGCTAACAACACCCTTCTAGGTCGAGAGATTGGTATAGGCAACAAGAGATGCGCACTCTTCCCATCGACATCTCCGACCGTGCCCTAGCTGAGCGAGTGGTAGAGATTCAACGCGCTGCATATGCCGTTGAGGCCAGACTCATGGATTTCGACGGCATTCCACCGTTGCACGAAGAGATCAACGATGTTCAGCGGCACGACGCACTGAGCTGGTGGGGCGCATTCGCCGATAGCGAATTAGTCGGGATCATTGCATGGCACGATCACGGGGACTCTCTTGAAATCGATCGCCTTGCGATCGACCCTTCTCGGGCTCGCCAAGGTTTCGGCCGGCAGTTACTTCACACTCTGCCTGACGCTCATGTCATCGATGTCTCCACCGGGTCTGCCAACCATCCCGCGATTGCTTTGTATCAGAGCGAAGGCTTTGAGTTGATCGGTACAACAGAGGTGGCCGACGGAAAGTTCACAAGCCAATTTCGGAGAGCCCCTCGAGTGGCGAGGGATCAGCGCAGATAAACAGGTGTGCTGAGCTCGGAGAAGAAGTCGTTGCCCTTGTCATCGATGATGATGAACGCTGGGAAGTTCTCGACCTCGATGCGCCAGACTGCTTCCATGCCGAGTTCTTCGTACTCGAGCACTTCGACCTTCTTGATCGAATCCTGAGCAAGTCGTGCGGCCGGTCCGCCAATGGAGCCGAGGTAGAAACCTCCGTGCTTCTTGCACGCATCGATGACCTGTTGGGAGCGGTTGCCCTTGGCCAACATGACGAACGATCCACCCGCAGCCTGAAATTGGTCGACGTAACTGTCCATACGACCAGCGGTCGTTGGCCCAAACGAACCTGAGGCATGACCCTCTGGGGTCTTTGCCGGACCCGCGTAGTAGATCGGGTAGTCCTGGAGGTAGCCAGGCATTTCTTCGCCAGCGTCGAGGCGTTCCTTGATCTTTGCGTGCACGATGTCGCGCCCCACGACCAACGTTCCAGTCAATGACAGTCGCGTCTTCACCGGGTGCTTGGTGAGCTCGTTGCGAATGTCCTCCATTGGTTGGTTGAGGTCGATCTCGACAACGCCTTGGCGAAGTTCGCCCTCATCGATTTCGGGCATGAAGCGAGCCGGATTGGTTTCGAGCTGCTCGAGGAAAACACCTTCTTTGGTGATCTTGGCCTTGGCCTGGCGGTCGGCCGAGCATGACACCGCAATGCCCACTGGGTTCGATGCCCCGTGACGAGGCAAACGAATCACACGAACGTCATGGCAGAAGTACTTTCCGCCGAACTGGGCGCCGATTCCGACCTCGCGAGTCAGTTCGAGGATTTTCTGTTCCCACTCGAGGTCTCGGAAACCATGTCCGGCTTCTGAACCTTCGGTCGGGAGAGAGTCGAGGTAGTGCGTGGAGGCATACTTCGCAGTCTGAAGGTTGAACTCAGCAGATGTGCCGCCAACGACCACAGCGAGGTGATATGGCGGGCAAGCGGAGGTGTCGAGCTTCTGGATATTTGTGTCAACGAAGTGGATCAAACTCTCGGGATTGATCAGTGCCTTCGTTTCCTGGAACAAGAACGTCTTGTTCGCCGAGCCACCGC
>CAZHUR010000094.1:3828-8353 GCA_964535395.1 uncultured Acidimicrobiales bacterium | reverse complement strand
TTTGGGGCCTGTCCCCATGGAGAAGGTGGTTCAACTGTTGCAAGGCCGGGGGAGTGGCCTCACCCCGAGCGGAGATGATGTAGTCGCCGGGCTGATGCTGGCCAACGCATGGAATCGGCCGTCCAGCAGCGCCAGTAACGCCCGTGTGCGCCTCGCCGAGCAGATGCGCACGACCAACCTGAGCAAGTCCTTTCTACACTGGGCGGCACGCGGACAGAGCATCGCCCCGGTCCACGACCTCCTCGGAGCAGCGACATCGCTCGACGGACAGCGCTTTACCGAATCGGTTGAATCTCTGTGCTCGATCGGGGCAACCTCAGGACGAGCACTTCTTGCTGGACTCGTGCTGGGACTTGGTGTCTAGAGCGAAGTTCACAGACTCATAACCGGCTGCGTAGCAGCGCCAGCTTGTAGTGCGAGGTGGCAGTGCGTGGTCCATGTCTGATAGGAGAGGGCATGGAACAAAAGACCGTGCACGCCGTCTCTAAAGGGGCATGGCTCTGCGACGTTTCGATGGGTGAGTTTGACTTCACGATCGATGAGCCAGAGTCGGTACCAGGGGGAACAAACCAAGGCCCCAACCCGACGTCGGTGTTACTTGGTTCTGTCGCGTCTTGTTTCACCCTCGCCCTTTCGTGGTCGGCAAAGAAGCTCGGTGTGGAGCTAGAACACCTATTGGTCGACGCCACAGGGACCTACGACGGGCCGAAGTTCAGCTCCATCCATATCGAAGCCGAACTTGGGTGTTCAGCCGACATGGTCGCGCCGCTGCTCGCCCAGGCTGAGAAGGTCTGCTACGTGACCAACACCATCCGCGGTGGGGTCGATTTGTCGATCTCGGGAACCGCGTACGGGACCTGATTCGGCTCGTCGCGCCGCGTCTGGCCATACGGTGATCCGTGTCGGATACGATACGATTGGCCCTAGAACGAGGGCACGGTGCGGATTGTACGGCTCGGCACTCGTTACATCGAGCGTGAAAGGACCTAATGGACGCCGCTAGCCGCAAGCCGGACTTCTTGGCCCTTCCACCTCGGCCACCCAAGCCCCGCACCACCGGTGTCTCTCATGTAATCGATCGTGGCCTCACCGCCGCAGCTACCGGAGCAACGCTCGACGCGGTTGCCCAAAGCATCGACATTTGGAAGTTTGGGTGGGGTACTTCATACCTAGATACACAGCTCGACCAGAAGCTCGAACTGCTCCGAGCGTCGTCGGTGCTCTCGTGCACGGGCGGCACGCTGATCGAGATCGCCTGGGTTCAAGAACGGACCGATGAGTTCTTTGATTGGGTAGCCGATGTCGGAATCGACTGTGTCGAAGTCAGCAACGGAGCCACCGGCCTCCCAGCCAGCGCGAAGCACGAACTTATGGCGAGCGCACTCGAACGAGGACTCATCGTGCTTTCAGAGGTCGGCAGTAAGGATCCGTCGGTCCCGGTCAATGCTGAGGAGTGGGCAGAGGAGATCGAAGCCGACCTCGCAGCGGGAGCTCGTTGGGTCGTTGCCGAAGGGCGCGAGAGCGGTACGGTCGGTTTATACAACGCCGATGGCACGATCAGACAAGACATCGTCGACACGATCGAATCCCGGGTCGATCGAGATCGGATCATCTACGAAGCGCCGCATCGTGCCCAACAGGCTGCACACATTTCACGAGTCGGTCCGCTCGTGAACTTGGGCAACATCGCTCCGTCCGAAGTGCTCGCAGTCGAAACCCTACGAGTTGGTCTGCGCACCGACACGCTCGGTCTTTCAACCACTGTCAGGACGAGCTGACATGACGGCTACGAGCAGGGATGCCGCGGAGTCAGCCGGGTTCGAACTCGATCCGTCTTCACCGAACATCGTCCCGATCAAATATCGACAGGTGGCATTGGCGACCGTCGACTTCGAACTCTCAGAAGAGCTTCTACAGGAGCACTTTGTGGGACGGGAAGCGTATATGACCACGCGGTTCATCGTGGTAGAGAACCGGGCCGGCGTCGCTCTGGTCGAAGTCGCGAAGGCACCGAGCACTGAACTCTTTGCCGACATCGTGGCGCTGCGTCTCCTCGCTTCGCCGGGCGAGTGTGTCTACATCTCAAATCCCGACGCCGACGTGGGCATTCCATCGGTTTTGGCTCGCATCGCGCAGAAAGAGCCCGCGGCAAGGTGTGTTGTGGTCGAGGGTCTCTACTCTCACGTGAGCTTTATTCTCAACCCCGCTGCGCTCGAGATACTAGTGCTCGACATCGTTCCGCCCGAACCCTCAAAGCTGATGGACCAAGCGCAACGGGTACTCAGCGTGGGCGAAGACCTTCCGCCGATCTTTTTGACGTCATCGACCGTCGACAGCCGACAACTTCTCCAGGCTGAAGGTGGCGAAGCAGAAAACGTGCTGCTGCCGTGCAGTGCCACCGGTGTCGACTTTGGCGAAACCAACGTGTCCTTCCTCGATGAACGGCCCGACAAGGTCGACTGGACACTTCTCGGATGTGCACGCACTCGGCAGATTCACGAGTGGTTCTACGACGACGAAACAGCATCGATCGACACCTGCCCGAAGCGGTTTCTGACCAGCGAGTCCAACCCGGTGATGCTCACGCGTTGCTGCATGCTCCAAGAGGGCATGGAACAACAGGGCCAAACCGCAATCGTGCCGTGGGGCTCGACGCTCGGAGAGGTTCGAGCTGGCATTGAGTCGGTTGTCGACGCAGCGGATTTCTCGTGGACACCGGTTTGAGCGACGGTTTTTCTGATCGCGGTGCGCTGAGCGCACACATGATCGATTCGGCGATCTTTGGTCACCAGTGGGGGACCGACGGCTCGCGAGAGCTGTTCTCAGAACAGCGTAGAGTTCAGCGCTGGGTGAAGATTCTGGCAGCGTTAGCGCGCGCTCAGGCCTCCCTCGACCTCATTCCGGCCAGCTCGGCCGATGAGATCGACAACCTGGTAGGTCGTCAAGTCGATCTTCGCTCCGTGGCCGAACAGACCCGACAAACCTCGCACTCGACCCTTGGATTGATTCGCGTTCTCCAAACAATGCTCCCCGAGTCGGCTCGAGAGCACATCACTTCGGGGTGACTGTCCAGGACGTCACCGACACGTCAATGGTCTTGGAGATGGCCAAAGTCGGGAACATGATCTGGGCCGATCTTCGAGCGATCGAGCACACGTTGCTACTTCTCGCCGAAGAACATGCG
Source organism: uncultured Acidimicrobiales bacterium (assembly GCA_964535395.1). GTDB lineage: Bacteria > Actinomycetota > Acidimicrobiia > Acidimicrobiales > SHLQ01 > SHLQ01. Next base: position 5,169 of record CAZHUR010000094.1, on the reverse strand, counting down.
ACGACCCCGATGGTGGGCCGGACCCACGGTCAACCCGGGGCGCCGATCACCTTCGGCCTCAAAGCAGCGTCCTGGGCCGATGAGATCGGCCGATCGATATCTCGACTTGGCGAGCTTTGTGACAGGGTCCTCGTGTGCCAACTCGGTGCCGCTGTTGGTTCGCTCGCATTCTTTGGTGACGATGCGCTTGCTCTGCGATCGGCCTTTGCTCAAGAACTGGAACTGGGCGAACCCGATGTCTCGTGGCTCACCGCCCGCGATCGACTTGGTGAGTTCGCGAACGCGCTCGCGCTCGCTACTACTGGACTCGCGCGGATTGCGAACGAGGTCTTCTCACTGCAGCGAGCCGAGATTGGCGAGTTGCGTGAAGCGACCAGCGACTCGACGGTTGGCAGCATCACCATGCCGCACAAACGCAATCCCGAATCGAGCGAACAGATCGTCGTGCTCGCTCGGCTCGTTCGCTCTCGCGCTGCGACGTTGGTCGACACGATGGTGCAGGAACATGAGCGTGACGCTCGGGGGTGGAAGGCCGAATGGGTGGTCTTTCCCGAACTGTGCCATTACGCCTGCGCGGCGACGGCGATGTCTCGGTCTCTCGCCGAGGGGCTCGAGGTGGACGCTGGTCAGATGCTGTCAAACCTCCAGTCCGGGTCGGCTGCCTCCGAAGAGATGCTTCGAGTGTTAACCACCCATGTCGGAAAGCACCAGGCCCAAGACATGCTCCAGCGGGCGTACCAGGCCGTTACCTCAGATGGCGACCTCGTAGCTGAGCTCCGAAAGCTCCTTCCCGCCGAAGTCGTCGACATCGAATTACCAGCGGCAGACACGGCCAAGTTTGGAGCGTCGGCCGAGATGGTCACCCGCGTGATCGGGGCATCTCGAGCGCGTCGCGCGAACGAACCGGAGAGCTGGTGCTAAGAGTCCCCCTCGGAGCGTGGCCTACACCGGTGCAGCGAGCCGACCGGCTGGGCTCGACGTTGGGCGGGGCTGGCGAGCTTTGGATTAAGCGCGACGATCTCTCGGGCTTTTCGTGGGGCGGCAACAAGGTTCGCGCCGTCGAATACCTTCTTGCTGATGCTCAAGCGGGCGGTGCGACCGACATCGTTCTCGCGGGTGGTCCGTCCTCAAACTTCGCCGCGCTCATGGCTGCAGGAGCCCGTGTGGTCGGCCTGGCCGTTCATCAAATCAGCTACGGCAGCGAACCAGATCGTGACGTCGCGGCCTTAGCGGCTGGACGAACGATGGGAAGCCAGGTCCTCTTCACCGGATCTGATGATCGCTCGACGATGGAATCGTTCGCCGCCAAATATGGCGCAGAGCTCGAAGATGGTGGTGCCC
>CAZHUR010000094.1:0-3728 GCA_964535395.1 uncultured Acidimicrobiales bacterium | reverse complement strand
CCGATACCGCCGTTCGGTGCGCTGCTCTACATGGGGTGTCGTTGCAGCCTGCACACGTTGCTGAACGCTTGGTGATTCATGATGGCCGAGACCCTGGGTTCGGGAAGGTCTCGCCCGAGCAGCGAGAGCGAATGGCCGAGATCACCTCCGCGACCGGTTTGCTCGTCGACCCGACCTACAACGCGAAGGCACTAGCTTGGCTGAGCACCGCTCGCAAGGATGGCGATCTGGGCGATGTTCCACTTCTGTACTGGCACACTGGCGGAGCACTCGGGGCGATCGACCACGCTCGCTTCCTCGAAAGGACTCAAACGACATGACCAGCAATGTTGCAGCTAGCTCTCGAATTGCCGGTCCCTCGGCGGCCGCACCGGCACCTGAGTTGATCGACGCAGGGTTTGCGTGGGAGATCGCCGATGCACCGCTGCTTCACGCCGGCCTAAACCTCGCCGATCTGGGCCATGTCCTCGACCTTCATCAGAGGGGAATCGTGCCCGACCAGGCTGCATCAGATCTGCTTTCAGAACTGCTCGTCGCCTACGAGACCCCACCAGAAGAGTTCCCATACGACCCTCAGTTCGGTGAACCGTACAACTCTCGAGAGCGCTTGTTCGCCGAGAGGCTGGGCAACACCGCAGGTTGGTTGCACGCTGGTCGGCCGCGCCGGGAGGCCGCGCGGGTCGCGTTGCGAATTCTGCTTCGCGAGCAAACCGCTCGCCTGGTAGTCGAGGCTGGGCGATTTGCTCACGAAACCGTCGAGGTGGCACGACAGAATCGCGATGTGCTGATGCCGGATCAGACGTACCTGCAGCAAGCTCAGCCGTCCACCTTTGGCCATTACATCTTGGCGTTTGTGCCTCCAGCTCTTCGCGACGGCGATCGGTTGCTTGCAGCTCTCGAGCAGGTCAACCTCAGTCCTGGTGGTGCGGGTTGTGTCAACGGCAGCCGTCTGCTCGAAGATCGGATGACGATCGCCGAGCTGCTCGGGTTTAGCAACGTGATCGATCACACCCGAGACGCGATGTGGCAGACCGATACCTTTATCGACTTGCTCGCCACCAGCACGAGCTTGATCTCGAATCAGTCGAAGCTCGCAGAGGACTTAGAGATCTGGGCGAGCCAAGAGTTCGACTATGTCGATCTCGCGGGCCCCTACACCCGTGCATCGGTGTTGATGCCACAGAAACGCAACCCCTATGCCTTGACGATCGTGCGAGGCGCTGGTGGAGTCCTGATCGGCCGGCTCTCGGGGTTCCTGGCGGTGGTCAAGAGCCCGTCGGCACGAAGCGACAACTTGATCTTTGCCTACGGAGAGATTCCACGGGCCCTCGAACTCTCGACCAAGATCAGCGCGTTGATGTCGGGGGTAGTGCGAACCCTGAGCGTGAACAGTGATCGCATGTGGGAAGAACTTCAGGGCGGCTTCAGTCAGGCGACCGACCTGGCCGAATTCATCATGTTGGTGACCGACGTCGACTACCGCAGTGCCTATCGCGTGGTCGGACAGGTCGTTCGAACCGCCAGCAACGCCAAGCTTCGAGGCATCGACATCACCTCGGAGATGATCGACAAGGCAGCTCAGGAGATCTGCGGCTTTGCCCTTTCGCTCGACGACGCTCAGCTGACGGCGGTTCTCGACCCGCAGAACATCGTCGAGACCAGAACGGCGACCGGCGGTGCTGCGAGCAGCGTGGTCGGGGAGATGGCAGACCGGTTCGGTGCACGCGCCGATGAGATGATCGCCGAGGGAGAACGTCATCAAGAGAGTTACCGCCAAACCGAAGATGCGCTCGTCGCCAAGGCGAAAGCGCTGATAGCCAACACCTAGTTTTGGCCGTTTCGTAAATTCGCCCGGTGCTAGTTCGGGCGGAGCGCCATCCACAAGGCCTTCGTCGGCTTCTTTGTCGGGTTGCGCCAGCGGTGGTCTCGGTCGCTTCGAAAGTGAACCGAGTCGCCGCTGCTCAGTCGGACACTTTGGTCGCCCACGTCGACCTCCATCGAACCCGATAGGACAAAGATCAGTTCTTCGCCAGCGTGTCGTAGTGCCTCGTCTCCGCTCGACGCTCCTGGCTCGAGGACGGCAACCGCTCCAGCTACGAAGTATCGCCCGTAGGGGCCTGAGATGGCCTGAAGATCAATGCCCGTGTGCGAGGTGTAGACGGGTCGACGGCCATCGGCGGGGGTGTGGACGAGTTCGGACGGTGCCGACTCCTCTTCGTCGACGAAATAGGACACGGGACGGTCGAGGGCGGCAGCCAGCTTCAACAAGGTGGTGATGGTCGGCACCATGTTTCCTTGTTCGACTTTGTGGATCGCTGCGGGGGACACATCGGAGCGGTTGGAGAGTTGCTGAAGCGAGTAGCCCATCATATTTCGTAGCTCTTTGATCTTCGGTCCGATCGAGCTGACGACCTCATCGAGTGGACTCTCAGCCATAGTGACGCCGCCTTCTGATCGTTGCCGGGCTGTCTCTCATCGTGAACGAGCATACTCATGCCCGGAGTTGGCTGTGTTAACGCTCTGTGTCCTTTACGAGTTACCCATTTCTCATAGTTGACAGATGCTCGACGGCGCGAAAGACTCACGAACGTCGCTCGGGTTTTTCTCACCGAGCTCTTCGTGATAGTTCAGCAAGAGAACAAGTGATCTCAGAGACACAGACGGGGGTTATCGATGGACGGAATCCATGACATGGGCGGTGAGTACGGTTGGGGAACTATCTCGATCGATCCCGACGAGAAGGTCTTCGCCACCGATTGGGAAGCGCGAGCGTTTGCCATGGGTGCAATGTCGGGCGGACTGTCGGGCACCAATCTCGACGCCTTTCGCCATGCGCTGGAACGGCTACACCCAATTGACTACTTGGGCGACGGCTACTACGGGCGCTGGCTAGCTTGTGCCGAACTGTTGCTTGTCGACCACGGCATCCTTCCCGAGGGAGCCGTCGAAGCCCGAGCGCAGAACATTCTCGGCAATGCTGTCGAAGAGCCAACGGAAACCTCCGGCGAGAAGCCTCAGTACGAACGAGGCGGTGCTGGCTCGCTTCGTGAGATCGACGCCCCTCACGCCTTTGCCGTTGGCGATCGAGTGCTGGCAAAGAACATGCATCGCGCTGGCCATCACCGCATGCCCGCTTATGTACGAGGACAGGTCGGTACGGTCACTGCCCTGCGTCCAGCAGCGGTGCTCCCCGACTCGACTGCGCACTTCCTTGGCGAAGATGCTCAGCACGTCTACACCGTAACCTTTTCATCGACCGACTTGTGGGGACCCGATGCTGAGCCGTCGACCCTGAATATTGACCTGTTTGAGAGCTACATGGAGGCTGCCTCATGACCGCAAATCCCAACTCGCCAAATCGAGCACCGGCGCCCGTCCGCGCAGAGGCACTCGAAGCGCTCCTCACCGAAAAGGGATTGGTGAACGCAGATGGCCTCAACGGATTGATCAACCGGTTCGTGAACGATGTTGGCCCAATGAATGGTGCAACCGTCGTTGCCCGAGCATGGACCGACCCCGAGTACCTCGAGCGTCTTCTCGACGACGGAACTGCGGCGGTTGGAGAGTTTGGATTCGCTGGACCACAAGGCGAACACATCGTCGTCGTGCAGAACGATTCAAAGAATCACAATGTCGTCGTATGCACCCTTTGTTCGTGTTATCCCTGGCCGCTGCTGGGCCTGCCGCCAGACTGGTACAAAGACCCTGCATACCGCTCGCGGGTTGTC
>CAZHUR010000093.1:0-8393 GCA_964535395.1 uncultured Acidimicrobiales bacterium | reverse complement strand
TGGAAGAAGGTGCTTGGCGCTGAGGCCGCGTGGAACACCCGTGACCCTGACAAAGTTGCTGCTGCGTATTCGATGGACAGCGTGTGGCGCAACCGCGACACCTTCCTTCAAGGCCGTGCCGAAGTGCGAGACTTCCTTGCTCAGAAGTGGGCTCGCGAGACCGAGTACGCGCTTCGCAAAGACCTCTGGGCATACCAGGGCAACCGCATCGCCGTCCGCTTTCAGTACTACTCACTCGACGCTGATGGCCAGTGGTGGCGCAGCTACGGCAACGAAAACTGGGAGTTCGATGAACAGGGTCTGATGCGTCGCCGCGAAGCGTCGATCAACGACGTGGCCATCGATGCATCCGAGCGGCGTTTCACCGGTCCTCGCGAAGAGGGCGACACCTCGGTCATCCCGCTTCAGTAGATCGGCTTAGCCGGTCCGCCCAAAGAACGTCTCGAGCGCACTGTCAGACAACTTCACACCGGGCTGGTCGTTGTAGGCAAAGACGGCCAGCAGGCGGGTTGTTCCGCCGATCGTTGGGGTGACCCGGTGCATCGAGTTGCGACCGCGGAACAACACCAGCGCGCCCGGCTCGAACTCGAGAGTTGAAACGTCCGCCTTCCCGTTCAGTACGGTGTCGACCTTGTCGAAGCCCATCTCGTCGGCGTCGCTGTCGCGAACGTCGGCGACGAATTCGAAAACGCCGCCAGCTTCGGGTTTCTGCAGCAGCATCGTGACGGCGAACGCTGAGTTGTCGAAGTGCCAGCCCAACTCACGGCCTTCGCTCGCGAAGTGAACATTGACCGACGACAACGAATCGTCGTATGGGTAAATTGCGTCGATGCCGAGTACCGCACAAAGGAACGATCGGAACTCCGACGATTCGTAGACGTCGCGAAGCGGGGAGTCCTGAGGAATCTGGTCGTCCGCGATCAGACCCTTGCTACTGGCGACCTGACGGTTGAACACATGGTCATCGGGCAACGAGCTGTCCGGGGGAGTGAGATAGACGTTGTGAGTGGAGCCTGCGTAGAACACATCGGGTTGACGTCCGAGCGACTGAGAGACGACCTGATCGATCGATTCGGTGAGAAAGAAGCCATCGAGGACAAGAGCGCCATCAGCATCGAGGGTTGACTTGCACCGAGCCCGATAGCCAGCGTCGTCGATTGGATGCTCTGCGACGTTGACGTGGCTGCTCACGTTCCACACTGTAGAAGTTGGTCGACAGATCCTACGAACGGAGTATTCTTCGAAGGCATGTGCCGCAACATCACCACACTTCGAGGACTCGAACCGTCCGCCACCGAACAAGAGATCGAGGCGGCCGCCCGCCAGTACGTTCGAAAGGTGACCGGGGTTCAAAAGACATCGGCTCACACCGAAGAGGCGTTCGAACGAGCGGTTGTGATCATCGCCGAAGCAACAACACGCGCCCTTGAAGAACTGCCACCGCGCAAGGTCGCTCCAAAGACCGAACCGCCGTTGCGACGTATTGCTCGCACCACTGCGGGCTAACCCGAGATCTGCCAGCCCGAATGTGACTAGTTGTTGATCAGCCGTAGGGCTTCTTCAGGAACGAACGAGAAGGCCGGACCAACACAGCCGTCTGATTCTCCCGGCACTTTGAGCCACACAAAGGCATCCACGGTTGCCCAGCCGGTCTGGAACGACGGGGCTTGCCCAATGGCAGCCGTCTGTTGATCGCACCAGTCGTATGGATCGGAGGAGCCGTTGCCGTTCCGGCTCGTGTCGATGACCTGGCCAAGGCCGCTCGGGTTGCCGAGGGCTGCGAGCACCTGCTGACCAAAGTCAGCCTCGTTCGGCGTCGAGTGGTAGTTACCCACGTTTGAGAAGATGCCATCTGATTCGAACACGTCGGCATCTACAAGCCTGCTCGCGACGAGAGGTGCGGCAAGAAACGCCGAGTTGCCGGCATCGAGGTACACACTACACATCGAGCACTGATCCTTGATCAACGTGACGGCGTTGCTGATCGACGCCCCACGTGCGTCGTCGAAACAGTCACCATGGGTCAGGGAGCCTGGCTCGAGAAGAACGATCGCCGGGCCGTTGCCGAGACCATCGGCAACACCGTGAATCCACTCGGCGTATGCCCCGTGATCGGGAGCACCGTCGAGAACGTCGTTGCACCTTCTATTCGGGATGTTGTACGCAACAACGACCGGGATGGTGTCGGAGTCGTACGCTCGATCGACGTAGTTTCGGACATCGTTCTCGACGTTGAGGTTCCAATCTCCGAACCAGACCGCTGTCGACTTCGACGCGATCTCGGCATTGATCAGATCTGCTGACGGATGGTCAGGGTTGTCCTTAAGCCAGTTCGCAGCGGTGTTGTAGGGGTCGACATACAGCTGACCAGACACCGGTGCAGAGGCAGCCGCGGCTGTGGTGGTGGTCGTGTTCGACCTCGGAACGGTGGGGTCTGTTGTTGGCCCGCTAACCGGGCGCGTCGTCGTTGTTGACAATATGACCGCTGGCGCCGCGGTCGTGCCTGTTGCTGATGACCGCGGAGGGGCTTGGCCAATTGAGGGAGCAACCCCTGCCGATGTCGAGGTTGTGGCAGTTTCGTCGTTCGATACCACCTCAGCCAGAGCTAGCGGTATGTCCGATTCGCCTAACTCGGTCTCGTCGGCGTTCTCGGCTGCGTCACCGTCACCCTGATTCAGGTCGTCGCTTGGGATCGCGTCGGCCGGATCGCTGGCGATCTCGAGTGATCCGCCATCGACCAGAGCGTCGTCGGTGGTAACTGTGCTATCTGAGCCACTATCTGAGCCGCTGTCTTGGGAGGCCCTCTCCGCGGAGAAGAAGCCATCGAATTGCTCGCCGAAGCGCGAGGCAATCGCCTGGCTCTGTGCCTCGGGCCAAAACATGAGGATGCCGAAGATGAGAGCGACAAACCCCGCGACGAGGACGAGCTTGCTTCGATTCGGATTTTCGCCGCCTGAGTCGCCTTCTGGCATAGGTGAGCCTCGGGCTTTTATTCAGACGACTTGAGGATCCACTGCGAGGTTGGGTCGTTCGACCTAGGCCGATCGCTAGTGTCGTGCTGATGGGCTCTACTTCGAAAGCTACGGTGCCGCACATCGGCACCCTGAATGAAGGCTCACTTCACGCGGCGCTCAAGGACATCTACGCAAAGCCCGGCGACTCGTTCGAGGTGCCCCTCGGACGATTCGTGATCGACATTGCTCGAGACGGTCTGCTCATCGAAGTTCAAACCGGTTCTTTTGCCGCGATGGGCAAGAAGCTCGACCACCTGCTTCCCGACCACAAGATCCTTCTCGTCCACCCAATAGCGGTCGAGAGCTATCTAGAGCGACCAGACGCGAAGACTCGCAAGTCGCCAAAGAAGTCTTCGCTGTACTCGATCTTCGACCAGCTCGTAAGCATCCCTACACTTCTCGATCACCCGAACCTCACCCTCGACGTCGTCTTGGTGTCGGTTACGAAGGTGCAGGCCCACGACCCCAAGGCCCGGCGCGGGCGAGGCGGCTTTCGGACTGTCGATCGTGTCTTGCGGGAAGTGAAGTCGACCCACCGGTTTGAAAGCGCCGAAGACCTCCTCGCGCTCTTACCCGAAGACCTGCCCACCGAGTTCACTACCGCCGACATGGCCGCCGACGGCTCGTTCGATCGCGACGTCGCTCGTCAGATCGCGTATTGCTTTCGGGCACTCGGGTTCTTCGACGAGATCGGCCGAACACGAGCCGGCTACCACTATCGGCTATCGACATAGTTGTTGAATCTCGGGAACTAGTCGCCGATACGGTTCGTATCAGTTCTATGACACGACTACTCACCCCCCTCGTTTTCCTTGCCCTCATTGCCGCCGCGTGCGGCTCTACAACCGAGGTTGGGACAACCGCGGAACCACCCGAAGGAGAAGCAGTGTCGGTCGAAGTACCAGTCTCAGAACCCAATGACGATGGACAGGACGGCGGCGACGCAGAAACGGTCATCACGAACGACGTGATGGTCGACCCGCAGGTGACGACGCCGAGCGAACTTATTCTCAACCCTGAGGACGACACCGAACTGTGGGTGCGTTTCATCGGAGGCGATCCGAACTGCACGGCTGCTGGCGTTACGATCCTCACCGAAGACCCGGGCGCGGTTCAGGTCGAGTTGCGTGTCGGCATCACCGAGGATGCACTCAGCCGAAGCTGCCAGGCTGGCGAGTTTGCGCTACGGGTCGAGGTGCCACTGTCGGAGCCAGCGACCGGAAAGTCGATCGTCGCCGTTCAGGCCGCGACCGATCAGCCGCCGCTCGTGACGCCCGAACTTTCGACCGACGCCTTTCTTGGTCTCACCGAAGTCGAAGCGGCCGCTCTCGCCGATGAGCAGACGCTCGATTGGCGAGTTGTCCGCATCGACGATGAGTTCTTTGCAGTAACGGAGGACTTTCGGCCTTCACGACTCAACTTCGAGATCGAAGATGGCATCGTTGCCAAGGTGACCCTCGGCTAGACCTCAGAGCAGAAATCACATTCCGCAGCGGGTGTTGTCAGGGGGCGCGGCTACCTTCGCAAGCAGTGTCTGTACTTACCGAACCCGAGCGCCCAACCGAGGCCGAGGTCGAAGCCGAGCTCACCGAGCACGTGCAGCTTCTCGCTGGCCCCGATGCCAAACCTCGACCAGAACAGCTCGCCGCGGTTTCCGCGGTCGTCGCTAACCGGAAACGGACACTGCTCGTTGCACGCACAGGCTTTGGCAAGTCCGCTGTCTACTTTTCGGCCACGAAGATCCTTCGCAAGAGAGGGTGGGGTCCGAGCATTGTCATCTCGCCGCTTCTCGCCCTCATGCGTGACCAGGTTGCAGCTGCCGAGAAGCTGGGACTACATGCCGTAACGATCAACTCGGCCAACACCGATGCATGGGAACGAATCGAGCAGCAGCTCCACGACGATGACGTAGACCTGCTGCTGATCGCTCCCGAACGGCTTGCGAATCCGGGCTTCCGGGAGCGGGTCTTTTCGATGATGCTCGCCAGACCATTCATGCTCGTCTGCGACGAAGCTCACTGCATCAGCGACTGGGGTCATGATTTCCGCCCCGACTATCTGCGCCTTCGTGAGATCATTGCCCAACTACCTCCCTGGGCGCCCATCCTGGCGACCACCGCAACAGCGAACCAACGTGTCACCGACGATGTGGCATCTCAACTAGGCTCCGAAACCGTCGTCCTGCGCACGAGCCTCGATCGGGAATCGCTGCATTGTTCGGTTATCGAGCTCGCCGACGATGCGGAGCGGCTTGCGTGGGTTGGCCAGCACCTGAGAGAGATCGATGGCTCGGGCATTATCTATACGCTCACCGTCGACCAGGGAGAACGGGCAGCCGAGTTCCTGAAACAGGCTGGGCTGAACGTGGAGGCCTACTCGGGTTCTACGTCCCCCGAAGATCGCGTTCGGCTAGAGGAACGCCTTCGCAACAACGAACTGAAAGCGCTCATTGCAACCTCTGCACTCGGTATGGGCTTCGACAAGTCGGACATGGCCTTTTGTATTCATCTCGGACTGCCACCCACACCGGTTGCCTACTACCAACAGATAGGTCGTGCAGGCCGTGGCATCGACCATGCCGAAGTTATCGCCTTTCCACGACCGCGCGAAGACGAGCGCATTTGGAGGTGGTTCGAGTCGGTGTCGCTCCCCGACGAAGCCACGTGCATGGCGGTGATCAATGAGCTGAGCACCAACTCGCCAACGTCGCTCCCGCGACTCGAAGCGGTGGTCAACATGGGTCGTTCACGACTGACCACGTTGCTGAGCATCCTCGATGTTCAAGGTGCTGTGCGCCGAACCAAGGGTGGCTACCTGCGAACTCCGGAGCCCTGGAGCTACAACGCCGAGTTGGCCCAGCGCTTGAGCCAACTTCGAGCCGACGAGGCAGACCAGATGCGAGGGTACGCAAGCCACTCCGGCTGTCGCCTGCGCTACCTTCGAGATCTACTCGACGACGCCGAGGCCACCGATTGTGGACGCTGCGACTTGTGCATCGAGCGAGCTGGCGGGTCGCCACGCTGGAGTTCCGTTGTTGGCGACTCAGCAACAGCGCGCGATCACCTTCGAGGTGCCGATGTGGGTATCGAACCGCGTCGCCAATGGGCGACCAACCTCGACGAGCCCAAGGGACGCATCTCGAAAGAGCGCCAGGCTCGGTGGGGTCGGGCGTTGTGTCGTGTGGGCGATGGCGGCTGGGCTCCTCAGGTAGAAGCCTTGCTCTCGGGTGAAAGCACAACGATCGAACCCGAACTGATCAACGGCATTGTGGGCGTGCTCCGACGCTGGGACTGGGAGCAGCGTCCGGGTTGGATCTGTCCCGTTCCGTCTCGACGTAACGGCACGGTCATCAACGCTGTCGCAGACGAAGTCGGCAAACTCGGCAAGCTGCCGGTCCATCGTTGTCTCGTGCGCGGCCCTGGGTCGGGCTTCCAGGAAGAACAGGCGAACAGCGCCTACCAACTCGCCAACGTGTGGGGCATGCTCAGCGTCGACCACGACGCGCTGCCAGAGCGTGCGATTCGTGATCAGCCGGTCCTGCTCATCGACGACTCCGCCGACAGCCGATGGACGCTCACGGTCGCGGCCTTCGTCCTCCAAGAAGCACAAACCGGCCCCGTCCTACCCTTTGTGCTCCAAAGCCGCTGACTTGCCCGTGGCCCCGAGCCACTCCGTCGCTGGGGACAGGCCCCAAACAGGGGTTTTGGGGACAGGGTTAGTTTGTTTCGCGCGGGGACAGGCCCCAAATAGGGGTTTTGGGGACAGGCCCCAAATAGGGGTTTTGGGGACAGGCCCCACTATTGAGCCGCTTACGTTAGGCGGTTTAGGTGGCCCATTTTGCGGCCTGGCTTTGTTTCGGCCTTGCCGTATGAGTGCACGGCAACGTTGGGCTCTTGGGCGCGCGTTGCGATCGTGTCGATTTCGTCACCGATCAGGTTCTCCATCACTACATCTGCGTAACGAGTTGGGCTTCCGAGTTCCCATCCGGCGATCGCCCGCACGTGTTGTTCGAACTGATCGACCGCACAGCCATCTTGGGTCCAGTGGCCCGAGTTGTGCACCCGTGGTGCGATTTCGTTCACGATGAGCCCGTTAGCCGTAACGAAGAACTCAACGCCCAACACCCCGACGTAGTCGAGCGCGTCGAGAATCGTCGTTGCCGCGGTGACAGCGTCTGCTTGTTGTTCGTCGGTGATCGAGGCGGGCACCGTCGTCGTACGCAAGATGCCATCGACGTGGTGGTTTCGACCAGAGTCAAAGCACGCCACCGCCCCGCTCGTTGATCGAGCCGCGATTGCGGAGATCTCGAAGTCGAAGTCGACGAAACCTTCGAGAACTGCCGGAGCTCCGGCTAGGTCGTCGAACGCCGCGTTCGCATCGGAAGCGCTCATCAGCCGGCTTTGGCCCTTGCCGTCGTAGCCGAAGCGGCGAGTCTTCAGGATCGCTGGGCAGCCCATCTCGGTGATCGCTGCATTGAGGTCGTCGAGGGACTCGACGTTTGCGTAGGGCGCGACCGTAAGCCCCAGGCCTTCGAGGAATGCTTTTTCGTGCAGTCGATCCTGGCTCGTCGCCAGCGCGTTGCGTCCCGGCCGGATCGGTGCCAGCGATTCGAGTATGTCGAGCGCTGAGGTGGGGACGTTCTCGAATTCGTAGGTGATCACGTCGACCGCCTCCCCAAAGGAGCCAAGAGCAGCTTCGTCCTCGTAGCTCGCCGTGGTCACCTTGTCGGCCACGTGGCCAGCGGGTGGCTCAGCTCCTGGTTCAAAGATGTGAGTTCGTAGGCCGAGGCGCGATGCCGCGACCGAGAGCATTCGGCCGAGCTGGCCGCCACCGAGAACACCGATCACCGAACCCGGTTTCAGAGCTTCAGTCATCACTTGGTTGTTCGGGGATCGACGCTGAAAGCGCAGCTCGCCACGCATCGAGTCGACCGGCCAGGGCATCGTCGGAGGTGGCGAGAATGCCAGCCGCCATCAATCCGGCGTTTGTTGCACCGGCAGCACCAATCGCCATCGTCGCGACCGGATAGCCGCGGGGCATCTGCACGATCGAGTACAAACTGTCGACACCGGACAGTGCTTTGCTCTGCACGGGCACACCAATGACCGGAATGCGAGTTTTCGAAGCCATCATTCCCGGCAGATGGGCCGCGCCCCCAGCTCCGGCGATGATCACCTTGAGCCCACGTTCAGCAGCTGTCGTTCCGTACTCCCACAGGCGGTCGGGGGTTCGGTGCGCAGAAACGATTCGGCTCTCGTAGGCAATGTCTAACTCGTCGAGGATGTCGGTTGCTTCTTTCATCGTTGGCCAGTCGGACTGACTGCCCATGATGACACCAACAACGGCGCCGCTATCTGCGATCTCTCCCATGTTCCATCC
>CAZHUR010000092.1:0-8412 GCA_964535395.1 uncultured Acidimicrobiales bacterium | reverse complement strand
GGGGTGTGGCTGACGTGGTCGACTGCGTGGCAGCAGCCCAAGCCCTCGCGGGGCAAGGTCTGGTCGACCCGGCGAGGATGTTCATTCAGGGCGGTAGCGCAGGAGGACTGACCGTGCTCAACGCCGTTGCGAAATATGACGTGTTCAGTGGGGGTGTTAGCCGATACGGCGTGACCGATCTGAGGGCCCTCGCTACAGACACTCATAAATTCGAGTCGCGTTACCTCGACGGCCTTGTGGGGGACTGGCCGGCCGCCGAACAGGTCTACATCGATCGCTCGCCAATGTCGTACCCCGGGGAAATCTCGGTTCCGATGCTCATTTTGCAAGGAACCGAAGACAAGGTTGTTCCCCCGAGTCAGGCGGAGATGATCGTCGACGCTCTTCGGGCGAACGGGGTTCCTGTCACCTACGAACTTTATGCGGGTGAGGGACATGGTTTTCGTTCTGCCGAGACGATCGTGTCCGTGCTCGAGGCAACCGAAGCGTTCATCACCGGAATCTAGAGCATGTACCTCACGTGAAAAAACACCTTGTGTGTTTTTTCTGGACACCAAGAGTGCCAAATTCAACTGGTAAGCGGGGATCTCCACATGTACTCTCGCGGTATTCACCCACACCCTCTTTGGGGAGGACTTTGTGCATTATTTCGCAGACGTTGCCGTCGAAGCTGCTACTCGAGCTGGCCAGCATCTGGTAAAGAACTTCCGCAATCATCAAGCTTCGGTTTACGGCAACGACATCTTGTCGGTCGCGAACCGAACACTTTCCAAGGAAGTCACTTCGACCAACGACTATGAAGCAGATGAGATCATCATCGACTTCATTCGCCAAAGCTGCCCCGATCATGACATTTTGACCGAGGAAACCGGACACATCGACAACGGCAGTCCGTACAAGTGGATTATCGATCCGCTCGACGGAAGCAGCAACTTTCTCAATCACAATCCGTTCTTTGCCGTGTCCATTTGCCTCGCCTATGAAGATAAGCCAATCACCGGCGTGATCTTCTCGCCGTTCCTCGAAGAGATCGTGGTTGCGCGAAAGGGTCAAGGCTGCACGATCAACGGTCGTCCGGTCAGGGTCTCGACAACCGAGGAAATGGCTAAGACATACATCGTTGGCTGCCCGGGCGGCGAGAAGAACAACGTCCGATTCTCGGAGATGGAATACGCGCTGCACCGCGACATCAAGGACTTCCGCAAGATCGGATCGGCCGCAGTCGAGTGTTACATGGTCGCAGCAGGCCGGGTGGACGCGTTCACTACGCTCAACATCTCCTCGTGGGATGTTGCTGCTGGAGTGTTATGTGCTGAAGAGGCCGGGGGCCGAGTCACCGATTTCCATGGTGAACCTTGGACGCTCGAAAAGACCGACCTGCTGGTCTCGAACGGCAGCGTGCACGACGTTATTCTCGCACGGCTCGCAGAAGCACAAATCCCTCAGAAACCAGCGGTACTTACAGGTAACTAGACCAGGTGTACGAAATCCTCGATCGGGACTCGCTTCCCGCGTATCTTCAGTCGATTCCCGACGTTGCCGAGATCATCGGGCCCGACGAGCCAGAGATCCTCGAGATTGGCGACGGCAATCTCAACTTCGTTTACCGCGTCTCGAACGCGAGCGACCCAACGCGCGCTGTCATTGTGAAGCAGGCTGTTCCGTACCTCCGTATGGTCGGAGAGGAATGGCCCCTCGGTCGCGATCGAATGACATACGAAATTCGGGCGCTCAAGCTCTATAACGAACTTGTTGGCGACTACGTGCCGACGATCTACCACGCCGACGAAGAGATGAGCACTCTCGTCATGCAATACCTTGGCGATCATCGGATTCTGCGCATCGGGATGAACGAAGGCGTCGAGTACCGAGATGTTGCCAAACACATTGGCGTGTTTATGGCCGACACACTCTTTGGTACGAGCGCGTGGTCGATGTCGAGCATTGAGCGACGAGAGCTGATGGATCAGTTCACCCTCAACTCCGAGTTGTGCAAGCTCACCGAAGAGTTCATCTTCACCTTCCCCTACATGGAACACGAGTCGAACTACTCGAACCCAGGGACTGACCAATGGGCCCGTGAGAACATTCATACCGACTCGCAGTACAAGCTTGATGTGCTCGCATTCAAAGATCTCTTCGTTGCAAAAACCGACGCTCTACTCCACGCCGATCTACACACTGGTTCCTTGATGGTGAACGCCGATGAGAGTTACGTCATCGACATGGAGTTTGCCTACTTTGGACCGTTCGGGTTCGACGTGGGCAAGATCATCTCGAATTTCTTGCTCTCGGCAACCTCGCATTTCTATCGAAGCGGTGGTGAGTCGTATCGAGGCTGGATCATCGAGCAGGTCGAAGTCATTTGGAACACCTTCGCACAGCGCTTCGACGAGCTGTGGGTCGCCAGCAACGACTCGACCATGCTGATCGACGGCTTGCTCACAACAAGCGAATTCGACACCTTGCGGCAGAACTTCATGGAGGATCTACTCCGAGAGTCCGCTGGCTTTGCTGCCTGTTCGATGGCGCGGCGAACACTCGGAATTGCCGGAGTTGCCGACATACGAGACATCGAAGATCTTGAGATCCGCTCACAACTCGAAATCTCGAACCTCAAGCTCAGCAAGAAACTGATGGCGGGCCGACACGACCTCTCCACGATCGAGGACTTCCTCGAACTGGTAAGAGACCACTTCAACACGTCGCCTCTATAGGCAACGACACTCTTCAGTCTTAGGAGACCCATGTCTGGAAATCTGATTGGCATTATCCCAGCGGCCGGTAGCGGCATTCGGGCTCGGCCATACACATACGAACTCCACAAGGGCATGTTCCAGCTCGATGGCAAGCCAAACCTTGAACGACACGTCGACCTGATGCGAGACGAGATGGGGATCGAAGAGATCGTCATCATCCTCGGATACATGGGAGAGACGATCGAGAACTACTTCGGTGATGGCTCGGAGTTCGGCGTCCGAATCCACTACGTCCAGAACCAACACCTCGACAAAGGCTGGGCCTGGTCGGTGTTGCTCGCCAAGCCCTTCATGGCCGGACGCCACGGCTTGGTCACGTTGGCCGATGAGTTCTATCTCGACACCAACCTCGGATCGATCACCGAGGTCGACTACGAGTCGTATTCGGCGGTCGTGTCGGTCAAACCGGTCGACGACGAAGCGCTCATTCGAAAGAACTTCTCGGTCGAGCGAGACGGGGCCCGGGTCATCCGTCTTGTAGAGAACCCTGTCTCCACGCCAAACGACCTGCTCGGCATGGCGACGTTCCTGATCCGTCCTGAGGTTCTCGTAGCGCTTGAGGCCGAGTTCGATGCGGGCCGGCCATCGCTCGATTTCGTCACGTTCGTCGACGATCTCATTCGCGCCGGACACGATGTGACCAGCTTCGATGTTGAAGGGGAGTACATCAACCTCAACGACGTAACTAGCATGGAAGCAGCACAGGACGCAGTGATTCGCAGTCGCCTCCTCAAGGACCCTGAGTAGCAATGTCGAACTTCGAGATCGAGAACCTGACCGTAAACATCAATACGGTCAACCGACCCCTGTATCTCGAAGCATGCCTGGACAGCCTTCTCAAGACCACTCCTGCGGGGGCGTCTTTGCAGATCGTGTTCAATGGCACTCCTTCAGAAACTCGAGAACGCACTATTGCCCAAGCAAGCGCCTGGCAAGGACCGACTCGGTTCGAGCACCTCGATGAGATGCTCTCAGTCGATGCGTCGCACAACCATGCGCTCGAACGAATCGTCACACCGCTCGTCAACTTCATGGGCGACGATGACATTGTTCTCGCCAATCGCTTTGACGCCATCCTCAACGCGTTCAACAACCTTGAGCCAACCCCGGCTGTGGTCACTACCTTTGCGCGCCGCATCGCTGGGGATCCGTTCCGACCCTCGATTGGATCACCCAAGGACCTCGGTCCAACCTCCATTGCCGAATGGGTGAAGTTCCATTCCCAGGGCAATTCATATGAACTGCTGTGGCCCGGATCGGTTCTTCGAACCGGCATCCTGCGCAGCATTGGCGGGTTTGAAGCACCGTTCGCGGCGAGCTTCGACAACCGCATCTTCTCGCAGATGTCATTTCACGGACCGGTCATCTCGCTGCCTCAACGCAACTTTGGTTTCCGAATCCACCAAGGATCGATGTCTTCATCGAACTGGAAGGTGCAGAACGAGATCGTCCGCTTTGTCGAGGCATGTCACCAAGCAAACTTTGCCGGGCTCAGAGAACCCACGTTTGCCGAGTTCCAGGCAAGCGAAGCATCGGACTCGGTCCTTGTTCGAACGAAGCGAAGCCTCAGAGACCGTTCGCGCATTCACTTTCGCAAAGGTGGCGAGCTCACCCTTGCGGGCGATCGCAAAAGAGGGGCACTGAACCTGGCGGCTTCAGCCGCGCTGTGGCCGCCCGCTTTTGGCGAGAAGGTCATGGACCAGGTCGGCTCGCGAGTTCCCCAAAGCGAACGCTGAGACGCTCTTTAGCCCTCGCTATGTGCGAGTGGCAAGGGCACCTTCAATACCGTCTGCAAATCGCTCGACCATCGCGTCGATCGTGTAGATCGCTGCGCTTTCGCTGCAGCCCTTCTTCAGGAGGGCAAGCCTGGTTGGGTCTGAGAGGAGCGAAGCTGTGGCCGCTGCGAGGTCAGCTGCTGTAGCTTCGGAGTCGAGCACGACAGCGTTCTCCCCGTCGATGAGGTAGTCGAACTCATGGCTGTGCGTCGCGTGTTCAGTCGTGACCATCGGGGTTTCGAACGCAAACGAATCAATTGCATGTAGGCCGATCAATCCAGGTTGGATCGTTATGTCGGCCAGCGCTCCAACCGCGGCCTTATCCGCAGCGAAGCGCGGACCGAGCACGTGCAACCAGGGGCGAGTTTCCGCTGAGACTTCGATGGTCTTTTCGTCCCCTTGGCCGAGTACAAAGAACTCGAAATCAGGAACGAGCTTTCGAACTTCGTCGAGTGTCTCGACAAGGAACGGCAGTCGTTTCCACTGGTCGAGGGCCGAGACCATCCAGCCCGTGTGTGACGAGCGTGCCTGGACCTCAGCAACGAGTTCGGCAATCTCTGGGTCGGGATCGCCGTGGGGAGCATGAGCATCGGAAAGTCGTGAGTTGTTGACGACGGTTACCTTCTCTTCGGGCAAGCCTCGACCGATGACGATGTCGGCCGATCGTTGGGTATAGGCAAAGAACCAGTCGACGTGAGAGGTGAGCTTTGCCTTGAGCTTCTCGGCCGCTGGGCTGGCTTCGGCTTCGTTGAAGTGGGCTCCATGTCCCCACATGGCTACCAGTGGCCCTCCAAGACGTCGATGCGCCATTGCAAGATAGGTAAAGGGGAGTGCAACCTCGTTCTGCACCACGATGAGGTCTGCACCCTGAGATGCACCGAAAACCGGCTGCCAGGTGACTTCGCGGCCCTTGAGGCGGAGTTCTTTGTTCGCACGGAAGGTTGCCCACGGGGGCTGGACCGAATCCTTCCTGGCCCGTCGACTGGCCGGAGGAGACCCATGGATCACTTCCATGTCGATGCCCTTTGCGTTCAACACTGGTTCGAGGTGTGTGTAGAAGGGTTCTCGGTAGCTGGGCACCCATTCCATGCAGAATTTGACCACAGGTCGCGTGGAACCGTCTCGGCGTTGTCGAGACGAAAAGTAGCTTCTCATGTGGATCTCTCGTAGGGGTAACCCGCGCTGATTGCCGATGGTACAGCGTGAAGTGGCCAGGAGCGAACCATGCGACCGTACTCAAAAAGGTGGGCCAAATGACTCATAAAGTTGAACTTCGGGCCGAAATTAGGTCATGGAAGTAACACCAGCACGTATCGTCATGATCGATGATCAAGTTTCGTTTGTAGATGCCTTTGGCCTTGCGTTGTCGCTCACCGAAGACCTCAAGCTCGTCGGTCGCGCCACGAACGCTCAGGACGGGACGGATTTGGCCCTTCAGCACAGGCCGGACTTGGTCGTAACCGACTACCGGCTTCCAAACGGCCAAACGGGAACCGCAGTGGCCGATCAGCTGCGCTCCGAGGGCTTTCAGAGTCCAATCATTGTGCTGACGGGCTTTCTTGCACCTCAGGTTCGACGGGAGGTCGCCGGCCTCGTCGATGTTTGTGCGATTTCGAAGGATGCATCTGTGCAAGACATTGTCACGTCGATGCGATCGGTGCTCTCCGGCGAAGCAGAGACCGAAGAGGTCATCGATCTCGACCGTGAAGCCGGACTCACCGGTCCCGAACTTGAGGTACTAGAAGCATTGAATACCGGCGCAGCTCCCAACGAGATCGCTCAGCTCCTACACCTTTCCGTTCATACCGTCCGAGGTCGCATCAAGTCGATCTATCGCAAGCTTTCTGTTGGGTCGCTCGGTGAAGCCATCGCAACCGCCACACGCATGGGCGTGTTGGTTCCGCCGCGATGATCGACTTGGTCTCGGAGAACTCGGACTCTTCGAGTGATGAACTTGCCGCTCTGCGCTCGGTGCTGCTCGCTCCAGACCGTGAACTCATCGAGCGACAACGCTCGGAGATCTCCGCTCTTCAGGAGCGGGTTGATGATCTTGAAGAGCTGATTCGAAAGGCCGCATCTGCCGAAGGGGTCGACGAAGTGCTCGTCGAAGCAATTCGCAAATCTAAGCGTCCCACGGGCGATCTCGGAACCGCGATCGAGCCAGAACTTCGGCACGCCTTTCACATCTCTGCGCGCTCACACCGTACAGAAATGGCTGAGGCCATCTATCCGTTGATCGGGCCGGCCGTTCGCAAGATGGTCGCCGCAATGTTCTCGCTCGATAAGGACAACGCCGGGCGCTCCTTCCGTGTTGAGCAGATTCTGCTGATCGATCGCGAAACCGGTCTGATGATTGCATCGACCGCTACCGAGCAACGTGCGATCGAGGATGCAGATGTCGTATCGGGGATGCTCGATGCGGTGGCTTCGTTCGTACAAGACGCCTTTGAGGCGCCAGCGGGGGAGAGCCTTGAAGATCTTCGCGTCGGCGATTTGTCGGTACTGGTGGAAAACGGCCCTCGCGCCGCCTTAGCGTCGGTTGTTCGGGGTGCGCCAACGCCTGAGTACCGCGCAGCTGCGGCGATGGCACTGGAAGACATCCACTGCGATTACGCTATTCAACTCGCCACCTTCGACGGTTCGGTTGAGCAGTTCGACGGCATCCCGGATCTGCTCGCCGGCCTCCACAATGGTGCGAGCGCTTCGGATTCTGGAAACGACTCGGCGGGTGCGCTTCTGATCTTGCTGATTGCTAGTGTCATGTGCATCCTGTTAGTCAGCCTTGGGGTGTTCATCGGCAGGTGATGCCTCTCCCATCTTTACTGGGAAGTTTGTTGAGCGTCGAAAAGTCAGAGATCGAGGGAATTCGTCGGGCCAAGGTCGTGATGCTTGGCGCCCCGTCGGTTGGCAAGACGAGCCTTGTTCAACGATTTGTCCACAGCGTCTTCTCCGAACAGCACCTTTCAACCCTCGGCGTAAAGGTCGATCGCAAGACCGTCGAAGTCGACGGCCAGACGGTGTCGCTGCTGTTGTGGGATATGCACGGCGAGGCCGATGGACTAGAAGTACCGCGGAACTACCTCACCGGAGCGCGAGCCGGTCTGTTGGTCTTTGACCGGACCCGCCTCGAAACCTACGAGGTTGCTAGGTCTCTCGGTGCGCGCTTTCTCGAAGCCTCGCCCGACGCACAGGTGTACGTCGTGGCAAGCAAGTCCGATCTTGAAGCCGACTTGTCTGCTGTGAGCGAATTGCTTGGACCTGCAACGCTCGAGCACACGTCGGCTAAGACCGGTGAAGGCGTTGAAGAGTTGTTCGTGAAGGTCGCAACTGGCCTGACGGCTTAGACAGCGGGAAGCTCGATCCAGAAGAGCGATCCAGATTCGGAGCCTCGCTCGACCCCGATCTCCCCACCATGAGCTTCGATGATACGCCTGCTCAACGCAAGACCGATTCCGGTGCCGGGGGCCTCGGTCGTTGCCCGCTCGAAGAGTTGAAAGACTCGTGCTTGGTCTTCG
Organism: uncultured Acidimicrobiales bacterium; assembly: GCA_964535395.1. Classification (GTDB taxonomy): domain Bacteria; phylum Actinomycetota; class Acidimicrobiia; order Acidimicrobiales; family SHLQ01; genus SHLQ01. Next base: position 363 of record CAZHUR010000092.1, on the reverse strand, counting down.
TCGTCGATGCCTCGGCCATTGTCTTGGACGGTAATGCGACATGCCCCATCTCCGAGCTCGGACCGAATGTCGATCTCGAGTTGTCGATCCGGATGTCGGTAGTTGACAGCATTGCCAATCAGGTTGGCAAAGACGCTCTGTAGCGGCACCTCGCGGCCCTGCACATGTGGCAGATCTCCAATGTTGACGATGGCATTGGCTTGTTCGATACTCTCGGCGAGAGTATCGAGTGCTGACGACACGACCATTCGTAGGTCGATTGCGCCGAGGTCGCTTGCGATTCCTTGAGCACGCGAGAACTCAAGCAAGTATTGGACCTGCTTATGCATCGCTGAGATCCCAGAACGAATAGCTTCAGTGCAT
>CAZHUR010000091.1:0-8428 GCA_964535395.1 uncultured Acidimicrobiales bacterium | reverse complement strand
GCATCGACATACCCGACGCACCCGGCATCGACATACCCGACGCACCCGGCATCGATATCCCAGACGCACCCACAGCCGACACTCCGGGCATCGGCACTCCAGACATCGACATGCCCACAGTCGATGCCTCTGAAGTCAAGATCCCAGAGTTCACCGTGCCGGACGAAGCGCTCGGTTCGCCCCTTGAGAGCTCTCCCCCGCCCGGTCCTGATGTTGGCGCGGTTCCCAACCTCGATACGCCCGACGCCCCAGAGACCTCCGGTCTCACCGCATCCGACATGGACGCCCTGCTCGGCGAAGAAACCAAGATTGACGTTCCCGAACCGCCAGCAGAATCGATCGAACGGACCGACGCGTGGCGCAGCCCGAGCGGCGCCGACGCACCGAAGGACACCGAAGTCGCATCCACGAGCGGACGACCTGAGGTCGTCGATCTCGCCATTCCCGATCAAAAGCCAACGCCCGAACTTCCGACGAGCGACCGGAACTGGTCACTCATCGGCGGCGCGGTGGCAGTCGTGCTGCTGATCGCAGCCATCGTCTGGCTTGCGTCGCTTCTCTTTTCGGGCGGTGACGATACCGAGACCGTAAGCGATGATCCGCCAGCATCGACCACAGCCGAGACCGAAGAGGCAGAAGTAGAAGACGAACCAGTCGAAACCGAAGGCGAAGAATTCGTCTCCGTCTTCAGCCTGCGCCAGGGCGATTGTATTCGAGGTGATATCGCAGGGCAGATCTTGGAGGTCGAGAGGGTCGATTGTGAAGAAAGCCACGACTTCGAGGTCTATGTCGAGCGCCTGATCGACGACTCTGTTACGACAGAATATGACGAAGCAATCATCACCGAATTCTCCGAAAACGTGTGCCGATCTGCCCTCGCTGAACTGGTTTCGCCCGAACAGAGCCCATCGATCAACTTCAAATTCCTTCAACCAACTCAAGACTCATGGAATAGTGACGCCGAAGATCGGCTTGTTACTTGCCTAGGGTTCGATGAAGATGGGCCCCTTCAGGGAAGGATTGATAGTGAGTAACACAGTCGACTTTTATTGGCGACCGGGATGCCCGTTCTGCATGAACCTCGAACGCAAGCTGGACAAGCTCGAAGTTCCACTAAACAAGAAGAACATTTGGGATAGCAAGAACTATGCCGCCGACGTTCGCGCTATTGCCGATGGCAACGAAACAGTGCCGACGGTTGTCGTTGGCAAGGCAAAGATGGTCAATCCGAGCGCTGACGAAGTTCTCCAGGCGATGAGTGTTCAGGCGCCAGAGCTCATTCCAGAGGGTGTAGAAGTACCTGAAAACGGTGCTTTTGCGAAGAAACTCAACAAGTGGCTCGGCGGCGGATCGTAGATCTTTCCGCCTCACGGCCCACAACTCAAACCACGCACGTGACCTCGGATGCTTTCCGAGGTCACAGTGCTTTTTGAGCAGAGCTCACAGTGCTTTTTGAGCAGAGCTCACAGTGCTTTTTGACAGGGTTTTTCAGTTTTAGTAGTAAATGAATTGATTCACTGCTAAATTGCAGCATGGGGTGTTTGAAGTGATCGATGAACTGTTCGCCGTCTCAGGTACCCGAGAGTGGGCTTCTGACGGTTTGTGCGTAGGAAAGGCCGACCTGTTCTTCGCCCCGCCGGGAGAACGACGAACCCGACGAACCCGGCGAGAAGCGCTCGCACGGTCGTACTGTGACAACTGCCAGGTCCTCCTTGCCTGCCGCGGTTGGGCCCGAGAAAACCGCGAACACGGTTTCTGGGGTGGCGAAAGTGAAGAGCAGCGCGCAGCCCTGGGCTATCCTCCTAGAAGCCCATCCCGACGGGCAGTAGCAGAACTCGGGCGACACGCCGCCCGTGCGGAAGTTCTCGAACATCACGAACTGGCTGGTTAACAATGACGGAAACCGTCACTCTCGCCGAGGCCTCAGAACGCCTCGGGGTTCACTACATGACCGCATATCGCTATGTGCGAACCGGCAGGTTGGCGGCGGAGAAAATCGGCGGGCAATGGCACGTCTCGATCGAAGACCTTGCAGCGGTCCAGCCTGGGCGAACTCCCGATTCCCGCACGACCGTGCTACCTCAACAGATCACAGAACGTCTGCTCGCTGGCGACGAGAACGGAACCTTCCAAGCTCTGGAGTCCGCCATGGCAGCTGGGGCCGACGCCGACGAGGTGTATCTCGATATCCTCGCGCCCGCTCTTACCGAAGTGGGCCAACGCTGGCACGACGGAGAGCTAACAATCTCCGATGAACACGTCGCTACTGCCACAGCAATCCGGGTGGTTGGACGGCTCGGCAGTCGTATCGCCGGACGACCAGGACGTAACCGCGGCACGATCGTGCTTGCAACGATCGCAAACGACCACCACTTCCTACCAACAGCAATCCTTCGTGATCTGCTTCGCAACCGAAGTTTCGACGTGATCGATCTGGGCGGAAACACGCCACCCGACTCGCTCGTCGAGCGGGTTCGTAGGACCCCCGATGTGGTTGCCGTAGGGCTCTCCGCTACCGCCCAGGGGGCATCGGAAGCGACCGCCGAGACAATCAGTAAGCTCCGGGCACATCTGCCCGACCTTCCAATCGTCGTCGGCGGCGGAGCGTGGAGCAGCATCGAAGAGATCTGCGGTCTCGGAGACTGCATCCCATCAATGTCAGCCCGTAACGCTCTCGACATCTTCGATCGCATCCACCAAGAACGTCGCGCCGGGTAGGCAAGAACATGCCTGAGGGCCACACAATTCATCGTCTCGCCAAGGACCTCAACAAGACGCTTGGTTCGTCGCCGGTCGTTGCCAGTTCTCCGCAAGGGCGTTTCGCACAAGAAGCAGAACAACTCGACGGGCGGACTCTCAACCGCGCCGATGCGTGGGGCAAGCACCTGTTCGTCGACTTTGACGGGGCACCACTTCTACACATCCACCTCGGACTCATTGGCAAGTTGCGAGCCAAGCCGGTCGATGCCGACGAAGAGGGTGAGATCCGGCTGCGCATTACCGGTGAGGAGGCCACGTGGGACCTCACCGGGCCGATGGTGTGTGCCCTCATCGATGAGGACGACGCAGCTGCAGTCACCGACAAGTTGGGGCCCGACCCACTCCGCCGGGGCGCAGACCCATCCGAATTCGCAACTCGACTCAAGCGAAAAAAGATTCCACTCTCGGCAGCACTGCTCGACCAAAAGGTGATTGCTGGCATCGGCAATGTGTACCGATCCGAACTTTGCTATCTCGCCGGAATCGACCCCAACACTCCGGCAAACACTCTCACCGACGAACAGGTTCAAGAACTCTGGGAGATGATGTCGGACCAGCTCAAACTGGGCAAGCGCCTGAATCGCATCGTCACTCGCGAGCCGAGCGAAGTGGGCGTATCCGCCGGACGAATCCCCGACGATGAACGGCTGTATGTTTACAAACGAGACGGTAAGCCATGTCACCGGTGTGGCACCGAGATCCGTCTCGCCGAGATCGCAAAGAGAAAGGCTTGGCACTGCCCCACGTGCCAATCATGAGCACGACCGATTACGACGCAATCCTGATCGTTTCCTTCGGCGGACCCGAAGCTCCTGAAGAGATCGTCCCGTTCCTCGAGAACGTGACCCGCGGCCGCAACATCCCTCGAGAACGACTCGAAGTGGTCGGCGAGCATTACCACCTGTTTGGGGGAAAGAGCCCGATCAACGATCAGTGTCGCGAGTTGATCACCGAACTCGAAGGCGCTCTGAAGGCCCACGAGATCGACTTGCCCGTGTACTGGGGCAACCGTAACTGGCGCCCAATGCTTACCGACACGATGCAGCAGATGGCCGACGATGGCATTCAAAAGGCGATCGCCTTTGTGACCTCAGCAACCAGTTCGTACTCGGGGTGTCGCCAATATCGAGAGGACATCGAACGAGCCCAAGAGGCGGTCGGTAGCAGCGCACCTGAAGTCCATAAGATTCGCCAGTACTACGATCATCCCGGATTCATTGCACCCATGGTCGACAACGTGGCTGCTTCACTCGACTCACTGGGCGAAGCTGGCGACGAAGCACGTCTTGTTTTCTCCGCTCATTCAATCCCGATCTCGATGTCGTCCACATCGGACTACGAGGCCCAACTCCACGAATCGTCCCGCCTGATCGCCGAACGTGCGGGGCGCACCGATGCCCAGCGCACCGACTTCGACCTGGTCTGGCAATCGAGAAGCGGTCCACCACAAGTGCCGTGGCTCGAACCCGACATCAACGATCACCTCGAAGAGTTGGCCGCCCGTGGGGTGCCCGCCGTAGTCAACGTGCCCGTTGGCTTCGTGTCCGACCACATGGAAGTGATCTACGACCTCGACACCGAGGCGGCTCAGACCGCCGAACGCCTGGGGCTCGGCTTCGCCCGAGCGCACACGGTCGGCACCGACCCTCGCTTCATCGAGGCGATCATCGAGCTCATCGAAGAACGGCGCAACGACGGCGAAGTGCGTGCGCTCGGGTCGCTTGAGGTTCGTCCCGACTTTTGTCGGGATGACTGCTGTCCAGCGCCGCAGAGACCCTCTCGCCCCTCAACATAAGTCGGTGAGGTCCCTGAATTAGGGACTTCCAGACCCTAGATTCTGTTTCGTGAACCACGCCTTGATCACCGAGCAAGCCTTGGCCTACCGCAACAGGATGGTCGCAGACTCGTTCACCGCTGGCCGGTTCGACCCCAAAGAGGTTGCAGAACTTGCCGTCGAATGTGCCGACCCCGTGGTAGGAACAGCACTTCGAAGAATCGCTACCGCCTGGGTGAAACGGGGCCTCGCTCCCGAGAAGCTCACCTCGCCGTGGCACGGCAGCGCAGTCGACGAGATCTTCCGCGACGACGTCTCACTCCTCGACGCACTAGACGACATCATCCGAGCAGTTCACCGGGCACAGTTCAGTCGTCCGCGACAACGGCTTGCCACCCACACCGGCGCAATTCGCTTCTAGTTCTACGGGCCCGAACAACTACTGTGGGCCGATGACCAACGCTGTAAGCAGGATCCCCGACCCACCAGGCGAAGAGGAGATCCACCTACATACGCGCGACTACAGCGTTAAGACCTATCGAATCTCCGACGAGGCCGTGCGAATCCGTGGTCGAGTCACCGATACCAAACCGCCCGGCCTCTACATTGCGGACGACCCCGAACCGCTCTCGGTCCACGACATGGTGGTCGACCTCATCGTTTCCTACCCAGCTCTGGTCATTGAAGGCGTCGACGTAGTTCTCGATACACACCCGCACGATTCCTGCCCGTCGATCGAGGCGTCGTACCAAAAGCTCATCGGCACTTCGATCAGTCGAGGGTTCGGCCGACAACTCACGACCTTGTTCGGAGGACCGAATGGCTGCACCCACGTCGGGGCGCTATTACGAGCAATGGCACCGGTCGTTGTGCAGTCGATGTACTCGATGCAGTTCGCAGCGCCAGGAGACTACGACCCCTGGGATCCAGCGAACCGCACCCAACAAGACGATGAGCGCGCAAACAAGTTTGTCGCCGACAGCTGCCATGTGTGGGCCAGTGACGGCGAGATGATGAACTCACGCGCACAGGGCGAACCGTTCGAAGTGCCCATCTGGCTGACCGAGCGACGCGAGAAGTTGGGTCGCAGCTGACGACGGAGCGCTAGACGTCTTTCGATGCTGGCAAGTGAAGCTTCACGATCGCTCCCCCGGTGCTGCTGTTCGCGGCCGAGACCGAACCACCGTGCGCTTCGACGATCGACTTGGCGATCGCCATGCCGAGCCCTGTCGAGCCACGGTTGTCGCCGCGCCTGAAGCGCTCAAAGACGACCGGCAGGATTTCTTCATCGAATCCCGGGCCGTTATCGCTGATCTGCAACGTGACAAGATCCTCGAACCGCACGACCGAAAGTTCGACATGACTCGCCCGTGAGGCAGCGTTGTGAGTGAGGTTCTCGGTGACCTGACGGAGCAGTGCGTAGTCGGCGTCGACCACGATCGCCTCAGCGCTGTGGGCAACGATCTCAACGTCGTCGACCCGGACGCTCGACGCGACCTCTTCGACAAGAAGGTCGATGCGAAGCGGAGCCTTGCGGGGTTGGGCCTGACCAGCATCGAGTCGCGCCAGCTCAAGCAATTCGCCAACACCCGAACCAGCCCGCTCGGTGGCTGCCAATATCTCCGCGAGGGCGTGTTGATATTCGTTGGCAGGTCGTTCCTTAGAAAGCGAGTGGCTGGCCGATGCGCGAATCACAGCCAACGGCGTGCGCAGCTCGTGGGCTGCATCGGCGATGAAATCGCGCTGGCGAGCCATGGCCGAACGCGCCGGCCGCAGGGCATTGCCGGCCAGGAACCACGCTGCGGCCGTCGTCAAAAGAACAGCAAAGGCAGCAGCGAAGATGACGTTGCGTTGGAAGGCTTGACGATCACGCACGAACGGTGCCAAGTCGACAACGGTGAGAACCACTTCATTTGGGACAGCCTCTTGCGGTTCGACGTAGGCAAGAAGTTGGCCGTCTTGTTCGAATTCGATAAACGTCGGCTGGCCCCGGTTGAGGGCTCGCTCTGCCATGGTGAACAGAGGGGGTTCGATCCAGGTCGTCCCGTAGTTGAACTGCCATTCGTCAACCGGGTTCACTCGCCAGGTGTTGAACGGTTCGACGTCTTCGCTGAAATCTGCACCGCTGGTGTCGAAGCCGATGATCGCAAGCTCGCGCACGACGTTTTCTGCTTGACGCTCGGCCGACTCGACGATGCGGTCACCACCGGTCGAAATTGCCAACCACGCCAGAACGCCGACAGCGAGCGCGGCGAGCAACGCATACATGACTGTCAGTTGAATACGGATCTTGCGAAGGTTCATGTGATGCTCATCATGACGCTTCTTGCTGGGTGAGTCGGTACCCAACGCCACGAACGGTTTCGATCGGGTCGTCGTGACCCGGTAACCCAAGTTTGCGACGTAAGTTCGCAATATGCACGTCAACCACGTTTGAGAGCCCGTCGTAGTTTGCGTCCCACACACTCTCGAGAAGGTCGGTTCGGGCGTGGGTTGCCGTGGGGGAACGTAGCATCCGCTCGAGTAACGCAAACTCCCGAGCGGTCAACGGAATCGTGATCGACGAGCGCGAAACCCGCCGACTGGCGGGGTCCATCTCGATGTTCCCATGAGACAGGATCGGACTTTGAGCCTCCGATGGACGACGAAGAAGAGCGCGAATTCGCGCGGTGAGTTCGGGATAGTCGAAGGGCTTGGTGAGATAGTCGTCGGCTCCCGCATCGAGTCCTTCGACCTTGTCGCCAAGACCGTCGCGTGCGGTCAACATCAGCACTGCCGTGCCGTTACCGTTCTCGCGCATCTGTGAGCACAGTGTTCGGCCGTCGCCATCGGGTAGCCCACGATCGAGAATGATCAGGTCGTAGCTATTGGTGTCTACGGCATGAACGGCATCAACGAGTTTGCCAACCACGTCGGTCGCGTACCCATCTTCGGTCAGTCCGCGCTTGAGTACCTCTGCTAAGGGCACGTCATCCTCGACGACCAAAATGCGCATAACGTCCATGGTGCCAGACAGAACATGAAGACACCATGAAGAAGCTCTTCACGGTCGGTTCATACGCCGTGGTGTAAAAGATGCCCATGGCATCTCGTGAACAAGTAGCGCACCTTCTCCGCCGGACGGGCTTTGGCATTCGCCGGGGCCAGATCGACCAACTGGTTTCCTCCGATATCCATGAACTCATCGACGAACGCCTCGCCGACACCGGCTGGGCGCTCTCGGCCGAAGAGGCCGAGGCGAGAGACTTCGATGACATCGAGTACAACACGCTGGCCGAAGAGTGGCTCGACCGAATGTTGTCCCCAGACGCAGGTCTCCACGAGCGCATGGTGTGGTTCTGGCACGGACACTTCACGACGAGCAAAGAGAAGACGACCAATCGGCTGGTCGTACGCCAACATCATCTTCTGCGCCGCCACGCCCTAGGCAACGTTGCCGACCTTGCCCGCGAGATCATCGTCGACGGAGCGATGCTGCAATATCTCGACGGGGACGATTCCCGAGGAGATTCGCCCAACGAGAACCTCAGCCGCGAGTTCCTCGAGCTGTTCATGTTGGGCCAAGACGCCGGATACACCGAAGACGACATCCGTGCGGGCGCACGGATCCTCTCCGGTTGGCGGGTCGACTACGAGTCAGGCGACGTCACGTTCGATCCCGAGAACCACTACGACCGGCCCGTTTCCTTCCTGGGTACTCGCAGGCGTTGGACGCTCGACGCCTATGTCCAAGCGGTCCTCGACCAAGAGTCGTGCGCCGACCACATTGCGGGCAAGATCCACGATCACTTCGTGTCGACGCCGCTGACCGACGAACGGCGTCAAGAACTCGGCGACATACTCCGTGACAACGGCTGGGAGATCCGACCGTTGATGGCCGAAATTCTGCATTCG
>CAZHUR010000090.1:0-8526 GCA_964535395.1 uncultured Acidimicrobiales bacterium | reverse complement strand
CATGCATGGTTGTAGAGGTAGCAGCCGTATTCAGCGGTGTCGGAGATGGTGGCGTTCATTTCGTAGAGCTTCTTACGAGCAATCGTGTTGGCGATGAGCGGCGTCTCGTGGAGTGACTCGTAGTAGGCGGAATCGGCAATGATGCCAGCGTCGGTCATGGTTTCGAATGCGAGCTCGACGCCGGCCTTGACCATGGCGACCATGAGGATGCCGTGGTCGAAGTACTCCTGCTCGGAGATGTCCATGTCTCCTGCCTCGGTCTTTTCGAATGCGGTTTCGGCGGTGTCAGCGCGCCAGCCGAGAAGCTTGGCGTCGTCGTTGGCCCAATCCTCCATCATCCCGGCCGAGAAGGCGCCGGTCATGATGTCGTCCTGGTGCTTCTGGTATAGCGGGCGCATAATGTCCTTCATCTCTTCTGCGAGATCGAAGGCGCGGATCTTGGCCGGGTTCGAGAGGCGGTCCATCATGTTGGTGACGCCGCCGTACTTGAGCGCCTCGGTGATGGTTTCCCATCCGTACTGGATGAGCTTCGAGGCGTATGCAGGATCAACGCCCTCTTCGACCATCTTGTCGAAACACAGGAGTGAACCGGTCTGGAGCATGCCGCACAGGATGGTCTGTTCGCCCATGAGGTCGGACTTGACCTCGGCGACGAACGACGACATGAGCACGCCGGCCTTGTGGCCGCCGGTGCCGACGGCGTATGCCTTGGCCTGTGCGAGGCCTTCGCCGTTCGGATCGTTGTCTTCGTGCACGGCAATGAGGGTTGGCACGCCGAAGCCGCGAACGTACTCGGCGCGCACCTCAGAACCTGGGCACTTGGGAGCGACCATGATGACGGTGATGTCGTCGCGGACCTCCATGCCCTCTTCGACGATGTTGAAACCGTGTGAGTAGGACAGCGTTGCACCCTCCTTCATCAGCGGCATGATCGTCTCGACGACGTTGGTGTGCTGCTTGTCTGGCGTGAGGTTGAGAACCACGTCAGCTGTGGGGATCAGCTCTTCGTAGGTGCCGACGATGAAGCCGTTCTCAGTTGCGTTCTTCCACGATTGTCGTTGCTCAGAAATGGCCGCGTCGCGCAGTGCATAGGACACATCGAGTCCGCTATCTCGGAGGTTCAAGCCTTGGTTGAGGCCCTGTGCGCCACAACCAATGACGACGATCTTCTTGCCCTTGAGTGCGTCGACGCCCTCGGTGAATTCGTCGAGGTGCATAAAACGGCACTTGCCCAGCTCGGCGAGCTGCGCTCGAAGCGGAAGGGTATTGAAGTAATTGGTCATGGTCCGGCTTTCGATTCGCGGATGAACAGTCAAAACTCTAACGGTGTTCGCGCGTTTCGTAAATTGAGATATTTGCAACATGACGTCCCACTTTGCGCAATGCCAGCTGCATACTCAAGACATGGATATTCGAACGCTCAAGCACTTCATCGTGCTGAGCGAAACACTCCACTTTGGTCGAGCCAGCGCGAAGGTAAACATCAGCACCTCGGCGCTGTCGCGCAACATTCGTCAGCTCGAAGCCGAGCTCGGTGCTGTCCTGTTCGAGCGAGACAACCGCACGGTGTCACTCACACCTGAAGGACGGACGTTCCAGCGATATGCACGCGAGGCCGTCCAGCAGTGGGATCAGATCCGCTACGAACTGACCGATCCATCAGAGCAGCTTTCGGGCGAGATCAGCCTCTACTCTTCGGTCACCGCGAGCCACAGCATTCTCGTCGAACTTTTGAACCGCTTCCGACCCGCCCACCCCGATGTGGAGATCATGCTGCAGACTGGAGACCCCGAACATGCCATTGAGCGCCTCGTCGCACTCGACGAAGAGCTTGCGATCGCTGCTCGCCCAGAGACCCTGCCGTCCGGAGTGCTCTTCAAACCCATCTCCGAATCGCCACTCGTCTTCGTTGCTCCGGAGGAGTCAACCGACATTCCCACCGCCAACTTCAAGCCAGCAACGCCGGCGACGACCCAGGACTGGGAGGACATTCCGATGATCCTCGCCGCCGGCGGCATCGCCCGTCAGCGCGTGGACGCGTGGTTCGACGCGCTTGGTGTGACCCCGCATATCTATGCACAAGTCGCCGGCAACGAGGCCATCGTCAGCATGGTCAGCTTGGGATTGGGTGTTGGAGTGGTCCCAAAGATCGTGCTCGACAACAGCCCACACGCCGACCGCGTGAGGGTGCTCGACGTGGAACCCGCGCTTACCCCTTACGACCTTGGACTATTCACGCTGCAGCGTCATCTAAAGAACCCGCTCGTAAACGCGTTCTGGGAACTGCTCGAGGCGTGAACGAGTAGGAATCGGTACAGCGCTTCAACCGAGGGTTGCGATATCGGGGTAGGACGGCTCCCATTTGGTGGCGGCGATGCGTTCATCGATCTCAGAATCGCTCAGCTCATCGGCAACACCTTGGCTTGCGCCAACCTTCGCCACGGCCCGGGCGATGCGTTCGCTGACCTGCGGGACCGATTCGAGGGCCGGAAGAACGCCGGCGCCCGGTGTTGGGTCCAAGGTCGTGTCTCCCACCGCAGCCGCAGCCGCCATGAGCATCTCGTCGGTGATCTTCGTTGCGTTGCTCATCACTGCACCGAGGCCTATTCCAGGAAACACATAGACATTGTTCGACTGAGAGATCGTGTGGGTAACACCGTTGAGTGTCACTGGTTCGAACGGCGACCCGGTCGCCACGATTGCCTTGCCATCGGTCCAAGTCAGGAGGTCTTCGGGGATTGCTTCTGAATGACTCGTCGGGTTCGACAGCGGAAGAATGATCGGTCGATCAGCAGTCTCGGCCATAGCCCGGACCGATTCTTCTGTAAAGAGTCCCCCGACACCGGAAACACCGATCAACACGGTTGGTTGGAAGTTCCGAATGACCGAAGGTAGAGAATTCGGCTCGCCGCTTTCATCACCTGATTGCCATTCCTTGACTCTCGCTGCAGGGAACGCAAGGGACATCTGGAAATCTCGAAGGTCGTCTCGTTCGTCGTGCACAACACCGTCAGCATCGAAGAGAAGAAGCTGTTCTCGTTCATTTGGTGCACCAGCCTGACCGAGGGCCGACAAGATCATCGAACCGACGCCCGAGCCAGCCGAACCAGCACCGACGATGCAGACTCGCTGGTCTGCGAGCTCCTGGTCTGATCGGTTCACCGCAGCCGTCACCACAGCAAGCGCTACGGCGGCGGTGCCTTGAATGTCGTCGTTGAAGCTCAGAATGCGATCGCGATGGCGGGCAAGAATCGGCGTTGCGTTCTGTTGAGCGAAGTCCTCCCATTGCAGAAGAACCTTCGGCCAGCGGCGTTTGACTTCGTCGACGAACTGATCGATGAACTCGTCGTAGCTGGCTTGGTCGACTCGTTCTGTGCGTTCGCCGAGGTAGCAGCCATCAGCCAACCTGTCGCTGTTGTTCGTTCCGACGTCCAGCATGATCGGAAGGGTGCGCGAAGGGTTGATTCCTCCAAATGCCGAGTACAAGCTCAGCTTTCCAATCGGGATCCCCATGCCGCCGATTCCCTGATCACCAAGTCCTAAGATCCGTTGGCCGTCGGTCACTACGATGACGTCGACCTCGTGGGTTATCGAATCAAGTTGGGCTCGCATCCGCTCGCGTGACTGGTAGCTGAGGAACAGCCCTCGTGGTCGTCTATAGATTCGACTGAATTCTTGAGCTGCCTCGCCGACCGTCGGCGTGTAGACGATCGGCAGGGTATCGGCCAGATGCTCCTTGACGAATCGAACGAACAACACCTCATTGCTGTCTTGAAGCGCTCGCAAGTAAATGTGTTTGGCGAGTGAACCTTCGGCCCGGTCAAATTCGAGCCGTGTTCGGGCGAGTTGCTCATCGATAGTTTCGACAGCGGGTGGAACGAGCCCTTCGATGCGAAGTGCTTCTCGTTCGGCCTGGGTAAAGGCAGTGCCCTTGTTTCGCATCGGGTCATTCAGAATGTCTCGACCACGGTGGATCAGTTCACTTTGCTTCGGATCTGCCGTTTCCATATCTATTACTCACATTCTTCGGGTCAGAAACATTGGGATCTATCGGATGTCGTTAGCTCTGGTCGACCAGGTCGCGAGCCGTACGCCAGAATTCGACAGCGACGTCAACCGGGTCGGTGTCGGCGGGAAAATCAGAGACCCGCAGAACCGCGCCGGTGAACGATGGTGCATTCCAAAAGGGATCTTCGGTGTCTAGGTTCAGGCGGTCGGGCCACCAGATACTCAGATAAATGTAGGGTTCAGCAATGCCATCGTCACCGGGCGAGGCACCGTAGCTTCCTCGGTGGTTTTCGTCGCCCATCTCTATCGCTGGGTCGAAATGGCCAGGCCACAACTGCACTTCGGAAGCGTCGTTTGACGCTGGATCCTCGCGAACGATGTTCAGTGCATCGAACGTTACGTTGAACCACTCCCCCAACCAGTTCGATGACGCCTCGTCGATCCCAAGATCGGCGTCCTGGTCGCCGACAGCTGGCGAGTCGTGCTCGGCTGCGGTGTCGGGATCGACCGTCTCCCCAAGAAATTCTGCAGCGGCAGCGAGGCTCGTAATTGCTGCTGTTCGGCGGTCTTGACCAACCTCATCGATCAACTCGAGGCCGGCGACACGAATACGGCGCTCACCAAATACAGGCGTCCCAAACCCACCATTGGTCGCCCGAAGCCCAAAGCGCTCGGTCTGTCGGTACCGAGCCGGGGCGATCACATAGGCCGCAAGTCGATGCAATGCGAGCCGAGTCTCGACCAGGCTTGGGGGGACGGCTGAAAGAGGCTTCATGATTCTCCAAAATCGCGCTGCGCCACGCTGGGCAGCGGCAGCAGTGTGACACATCCTGTCGGACATGCCACAACCAGCCCAGCCCGACTGGATCGTTCATGGTGAACGACCTCAGCCGAGACGAAGCTCTTCGCTAGGCCATGTGGTGTCGCTGAGGTGTTGTGCTGTGTTGTATGCGTTCGCTGTGTTTACGACCCGAGGATCTTTGGCACCATGTCGGCTGCGTACACGGGAGCCCAGTCTGCAGGTCCGCCGAGGTTTGGGTGATCCATGTCGGCTTGGATGAGCATGTGAACCAAAGCGCTTCGTGGCGGAATCTGATCAACATGATCGAACAGCCGCGCTTGAAGGAACCCCGAGTACCACATTGCCCAGTCTGGGTCGATGCCTTGAGCCTCCATGTAGGCCTTGTGATGGCTGTGGCCAGCGTGAATCAAGAGTTCGGAGAGGACTTCGGTGGTCAGTGTGTTGGACATTTCTTGCTCTCAGTCGTTTGTTGATCTGGACGTGTACGTACCGACCTTGGCCGGTGGCGGTCAACCAAATATATGTCGGAGAACCCCGCTATGAACAGACTAGCTGCGGCCACCAGCGGGATGCTCGGTGGACAATGTCTCAAGAACCCGCTCTGCCTGAGCGAGGACGTTGTCGATTTGCTCCGCGGCATGACCGAGATAGCTGAGTGGGTCGAGCGCGTTGACAGCCGATGGCGCCCGCAGCCGGACAACCTCGTCAAAGGTCATCCCCGACGACATCGCTTCCTGAACCATCCCCGCAACCTTGTCATGGGCTGACTGACGGCCGAACTCACGGGCGAGCGACATCATGACCGCTTCAGCCATGATTGCCCCACCAGTCGTGCCGAGGTTCGCGATCATGGCTTCGGTATTGACCTCCAGACCAACGATCAGACGGTGTGCGGCTTCGACCCCTCCCCCGGCAATAGCGATCGAAGGTGCAACAGAGTTCCACTCCAGCGCCCAAGCAGCGGTTGCTCGATCGTGGTCGGCCATGGCGCCGTCGATCGCGAGATCAAGATATGACCGGGTAAGGCGCGCCGAACGCATCAGCTGCTGGGAGATAATCGGATTACGCTTTTGCGGCATCGTGCTCGACGTCCCGCCTCCAGCAGGCCTCGCCTCGGCCAACTCGCCAAGCTCGGTCTGTGCACTCAGAGCAACATCGTGACCTATCTTCGAAATCGACGAGGAAAGCTGCGCTGCCCATGAGACAACCTCGACAATCCGGTCGCGACCAGAGTGCCAGCTCACCTCAGGGTCACCGAGTCCAAGTTCGGCTGCAAGCCGTGCTCGAACCTCGAGGCCATCGGGAGCCAGCGAGGCCAACGTCCCAACCGCACCACCAAACTGCACGACCTCAACACGGGGTCGTAGCTCGGCGAGACGTTCAATGTGGCGCAGAATCGGCGAGAGCCAACCGGCGACGCGATATCCAAAGGTGATCGGTACCGCTTGCTGCATCTGGCTTCGTCCAGCCATTGGCGTTTGTCGATGTTCATCGGCCATTTCGCAGAGTGCTCGAACCACCTCACCAGATCTGGCGTGATCTGATCAAAGGCAGCCCGTATCTGAAGTACGAGCCCGGTGTCCATAATGTCTTGGGTCGTCGCACCCCAGTGCGCCCACTGGCCAAAGCCATCGGGGACGATCGACGCGAGTTGCTCGACGAGACCAACAACGGGATAGCCAACGATGGCCATCTTGTCAGCGAGCGATCCAAAGCCAAGGTCGTCTACGGTAATCTTCCCGATCTCGACGGCCGCCTCGTGTGGAATCAGACCAATCTCGGCTTGGACCTTGGCCAAGGCGGCTTCTACTTCGAGATATCGCCTGATCAGGCTCCGCTCACCCAAGATGTGCCGGAGTTCAGGAGTGGTATGCAAGACGCCGGAAATTTCCGAGTCAAGGGCCGATAGGGCTTCGCCGCCAACGTTCTGCATTTAGGCGCTCACAATTGCGTCGCAGTCGATCATCTTCATCGACTGCATCAACTTCGCGTTTTCGCCGTAATCGACGGGGACGTCGATGACGTGAACACCTCCGGTTTCCGCGGCGTTGGTGAGCGCGGAATGCAGCTCTTCGGCGTTGCTCACTCGCACACCTGTCGCGCCGAAGCCAGCGGCATATGACACCACCTCAACCGATCCAAAGTTGACTCCATGCACGTTGTTGCCGAGCATTTCCTGTTTGAGACGGATCATGCCGAGGCCGCCGTCGTTAAAGATCAACACCGACAAGTCGAGTCCCAGGCGCACCGCTGTCTCAACCTCTTGGCCGCTCATCAGGAATCCGCCATCGCCGATAACCGCAGCAACTTGCTTGTCTGGATAGACGAGCTTGGCGGCAATGGCAGCGGGGACACCAGTGCCCATCGAACCAAGCGCCGAGTCCACCAGGATCGTGCGAGGTGCCAACGCCGGGTAGTTGCGCGTCATCCATAACTTGTGGATGCCGTTATCGAGGCTGACGATGTCCTCAGGGCCCATGACCGACCGCACCGTCTGAGCAACATGTTGAGGCTTGAGAACTCCGGGTATGGGATCTTCGGGCTCGGCCATCATGGCAGCCACTGCAGCGGCTCTGATCTTGGCGAAACCCTCGAGTCGCCACGAAGCTCCGTCGAGCTGGCGAGCAAGCTCACCAAGAGAGTGCGCCATATCGCCCACGAGTTGATGCTGCGGGAACCAGATCGTGTCGGCGGTCGCTGGAGAGTCGTGAAGGTGGATAACGGTGCGATCATCCTCGGGCATCATCATGAATGGAGACTTCTCGATCACGTTGTGACCGACCGCCAAAACAACATCGCTGTGCTGAACAGCGCAGTGCGGAGGCCCCATCCCGGGCATGCCAGCAGAGCCCAAGAATTGATCGCTCATCTCGTCGCCCACCCCCTTACCCATCATGGTGCAGATAAATGGAATGCCCGTTGCGGTCAGAAACTCGCGCACGGCACCGGGTACGGCCTCCCGTGAGTTGGCGCTCGCCCCGAGCAACACGAGCGGTCGCTCGGCCTTTTTGAGAACAGCCGCTACGTCGCTAATTGCGGAGGTCGTGGCGACCGCCTGAGGAGCTCGACCGATCGGCAATAAGGGGTGCGGCCCAATTGGTTCATTGGACACGTCGAGCGGTAACTCAATGTGAACCGGGCCCTGCGGGTACTCGAGCGCAACGTGGATCGCTTCAGCAATCACCTCCGGAATCGACGCGGCCGACCTCACCGTTGTTGAGCTCTTCGTGATCGGCGTCATGAGCTCGACGACGTTGAGCAGTTGGTAGCGGCCTTGCAGGTTGTCGAGAATTGGCTTCTGCCCTGTCAGAACGATCATGGGCGACTCTGCAAGCCACGCATGGGCGACCGCCGTCATCAGGTTCGTAGATCCTGCGCCGAGCGTCGACATCGCTACGGCGAGTTCGCCGGTGAGATGTCCATGAGCTGCTGCCATGAAGCCAGCCGCAGCTTCATGGCGTGTCAGGATGAAGTCGATTTGTTCTGACCTGGAGACCGCCTCAATGAATGGCAGGTTCTCATCGCCTGGGAGCCCGAAAACGAATGACACCCCCTGATTCTCGAGGGCCTGCACAAGTTGTTCTGCTGCGTTCATTGCTATTAGATCTCCTGGCTGCCTGCGGTCAGCACTTGTTCGGGGTCTTCGGTCCGTATGTTCTCTGCGACCATCGCCGCCATGTCCTTGATCTGGCGGGCCAAAGTCAGGACTTCTTCTA
>CAZHUR010000089.1:0-8585 GCA_964535395.1 uncultured Acidimicrobiales bacterium | reverse complement strand
GGGTATTCACGTCGATGGTGTCGACTGCGTAGTCCAGTTCGATCCACCCGAAGACAACAAGGCTTACACCCATCGTGCTGGGCGTACGGCCCGTGCGGGTGCGAGTGGAGTCGTCGTGTCCTTTGTGACGAGCGAACAGCTCAAGGACACTAAGAAGCTGCAGCGTCAGATCAAGGTTCCGTGCGAATTCGAAGAGCCAACGCCAGAAAGCAAGCTCGATCTCGGCGATCCGATCGTTCAGCCCGGAAAGGGCGGAGGCGGGAAGAACGGTGGCGGCAAAGGTCGTGGCGGTTCTCGTTCAAAGCAAGGCGGTGGCGGCAAGTCACGAAACCGGTCTCGGTCAGGCAAGGGTGGGCAAGGCAGCGGTCGAAGCGGTAACAGCGGTTCGCGCTCGAAGAACTCGAAGCAGGGCGGCCCAAAGAAGCAGGGTGGCCAGAAGAAGAACGGTCAGAAACAGGGCGGTCAGAGTCGCGGCAAGGCCCAAGGTGGTGGCAAGACCCAAGGTTCGCGCCAGCAGTCGCGCAACAAGAACCGCAGTCGGGCCTAGGCCAACGACAAGAACAACTCTCGGGTTGGTTCGTCGGCTGGAAAGAAGAGTTCGATTCGATGATCGGCCAAGGTCAGATCCTCTGCCGAGCCGAAGTGCGCAATCGTAGAGAACATCGAGACGACGAGTTCGTCGAGTCGAAACACCGCTGGCAAAACCGGTGACAGATCGCGTCCATCTGGCGGAGAGACCCGCTCGTCGGTGGCGAGCCGCGAAATAGCGGCGTCGAGCACAGCGTCGCCGCCGAGAGCAGCGCTCTCCGTGCGCAAACGCGTGAGGAGGAAATAGCCAACCTCGTGCCAGTTGTCGATCGTGTTAGCGATGCCGCCTTCTTCCAGGAAAACTTCGAGTAGGTTCGCCCCGGCGTCGACGCCGAGCATCGCGAACATCATTGTGGCGCTCTTGTTTGCGTCGATGACGGTCCAGTGCCGATCGAGGACGATCGCAGGGAAGGGGTCGTGTTGGCTCAGCGTCCACTCGACGGCTTTGCGGATCGGCTCCATCTCTGGCCCGTCTGGATCGTGCGCCTTGTACACGGGGGCAAAGCCAGCGGCGCCGAGAAACCGGTTGCGTTCAGCGCGCGGTACGTCGAGGACCTCTGTGAGGTGCAACACCATTGGTCGGCTTGGCTTTGAGCGCCCGGACTCCAAGAAGGAAATGTGTCGGGACGAAACATCTGCTCGCGTTCCGAGTTCGAGTTGGCTCATGCGCCGAACCCCTCGCCATTCCTTCAGAACCGATCCAAATGTTGTGGTCATAGTTTCACCGTAGGCCATTACAGGCGGCGTGCGGGGAGAACGTACATTGCGAGAAAGCCAACGTTGCCAACGACGTTGAGAGGAGCGCCGGCAGCGACTGAACCCGCGCTGTCGATCACGAACCACACGGTCAGCACCGTGAGGATGAGCTTGCGAAGCAGCTTTGGATCGTCGTCGATTAGTGCGTCGGTGAGCATCCAGAACAACAGCCCGAAGCCGGTCATCACACCGCCCAGGATTGCTGCCACGAGCCGAGCCTCGTTGGTGAACATGTCTACTGGATCGCCGAGCGGCCAGAACAGCAGATCGCTGAGCCACCGCACCGCAAAGTCGGTGCTGGGGTGTGAACCCAAGCCAATCAGTAGCGAAAAGCCAATGGTGACCGCGCAGGCGGTCTTGAGTTGAAGGGCGATCGACCGAGTGTCCGGTGTCGACGCTGTGGACTGAGTAATCGTTGTTGTAGTAGTCATAGTTCTCATCGAACAGACATCACGTAATGGAGGCAATTACCTCCTAGGTAATGGGAGACCATTCGGGTTTCTGAGGGTTCGTACCTGAGGGCTCGAAGGTCGGGTCAAACCTCACTATGTAAGCGGAACAGAACAGAAGTTCGATATGGTCGAAGCAATGACTTCTGAACTACTCGACGGCCTGAACACGGCACAAGAAAACGCAGTTCTCCACGATGGAGGTCCGCTGCTGATAATCGCTGGCGCAGGGTCGGGCAAGACCCGAGTTCTGACACATCGCATTGCCCACCTCATTCAAGAGCGTGGGGTGTCACCGTTCGAGATCTTGGCGATTACGTTCACCAACAAAGCCGCCGACGAGATGAAGCACCGAGTCGGTGCGCTCATTGGTCCAGTCGCAGAGAAGATGTGGGTCAGCACGTTCCACTCAGCGTGCGTGCGGATTCTTCGAAGCAAAGCAGATCGTCTCGGCTTCCCGTCGTCGTTCACCATCTACGACCAGGCCGACGCCGTTCGCCTCACGGGCTATGTGCTCCGGGATCTCAACCTCGACTCGAAGAAGTTTCCGCCACGCACGGTCCACAGCGCGATCAGCGCGGCCAAGAACGACTACAAGACCGTCGCCGAATACACCGAAACTGCAGCGACGATCTTCGAGCGCAAAATCGCCGAGGTGTACGCCGAATATCAGGCTCGCCTCCTCAAGGCCGGCGCCATGGACTTCGACGACTTGTTGTTTAACACCGTCGAACTGTTCAAGAAGCATCCCGATGTCCTCGAAAGTTACCAGCGCCGGTTTCGTCACGTACTCGTCGACGAGTACCAGGACACAAACTCGGTTCAGAACGCGATCGTCACGATGTTGTCGGAAGCTCACCGTCAGGTGTGTGTCGTCGGCGACGGCGATCAGTCGATCTATCGCTTCCGTGGTGCGGACATCCGAAACATTCTCGAGTTCGAAACCACGTTCCCCGACGCAAACGTAGTGCTGCTCGAGCAGAACTATCGCAGCACCCAAACCGTGCTCGACGCGGCGAACGCCGTCATCGAAAACAACGAAGGTCGCAAGCCCAAAGAGCTCTGGACCGAGCAGGGCGATGGCGACAAGATCATGCGCTACTTCGCCGACGACGAAACCGACGAAGCGCAGTGGGTTGCCCACGAGCTAGCTCGCATCCACGAGGGCGGCCTTCATCGGTGGGGAGACATGGCTGTCTTCTACAGAACGAACGCGCAGAGTCGTGCCCTCGAGGAATACCTTGTTCGGGTCAACATCCCCTACAAGGTGATCGGCGGCACTCGCTTCTATGACCGTCGCGAAGTCAAAGACGCAATGGCCTATCTGAAGGCCACTGCGAACCCGGTCGATGAGGTCAGCATCAAGCGCGTGCTCAACACGCCGAAGCGTGGCGTTGGAGACACGACCGTCGCCAAGCTCGACACGTGGGCGCAGCTCATGGGTGTGCCCTTTATCGATGCGCTTCGCAACTACGACGAAGCTGGCGTGGGCGGCCGTGCGTGCAAGGGCATCGACGAGTTCCTTGTGTTGCTCGATGGTGCGGTCGAGAAGATGGAAGACACCGGCCCTGCTGAAATGCTTCGTTACCTGCTCGATGCCTCCGGCTACATGGCCGAGCTAGAAGAAGAGCGATCGATCGAAGCCGAGGGTCGTCTCGAGAACCTCGCTGAACTGGTCGGCGGCGCCGAGGACTTTGAAACGGTTGCCGAGTTCCTTGAGCAGGTGAGCTTGGTCGCCGACACCGACAAGCTCGACGATGACGAGAGCCAGGTCGTGCTGATGACACTGCATTCGGCCAAGGGTCTCGAGTATCCAATCGTGTTCCTGATAGGACTCGAAGATGGCGTGTTCCCTCACATGCGCTCACTCGGTGAGCCTCGCGAGCTCGAAGAGGAGCGACGCCTTGCCTATGTGGGTATCACCCGTGCCCGTGAGCGGCTGTTCTTGTCGCACGCGTGGAGCCGAATGTTGCACGGCACAACTCAATACAACCCGCCCAGCAGGTTCCTCGACGAGATTCCCGAGTCGCTGGTGCAAGATGCCGAAGGCAGTCGTGCTCGTCGTCGCTCTTCGAGTTTTGGTTCGAGCGGCAGCAACTCGTCGTCATATGGAGGAGGGAGCGATCGCGGCGGCTACTCGGCTGCAGATCGGGATCGATCTCGTAAAGCGAACCGCGAGTCGATGGTCGAGGCGGCGATGAGTCGTTCTGGTCCCACACCATCGGGCGCTGACTCGATTGGCCTGAAGGTGGGCGACGATGTCAGGCACGCAAAGTTTGGCGAAGGAGTCATCATCGACATGTCTGGCTCGGGCGACAAGACCGAAGCCCGCGTGCATTTCAGCGACGCCGGAGAGAAACAGCTCCTGCTCAGCTGGGCGCCGCTCGAGAAGATCTAGACGACACCGACATCCGCGTGAGGGTTGGGCGGCTTTCCCCTAGGGGATTTGGGGGCAAACCCCTACAAATCTGAGACCGCCTGTTGGCGAACATATTGATATGCCAACGAACGAAATTCCGGTCCGTGATCTGTCAGCCCTTCTCAACGCCTTCTCGAGCACCTTCGGTTCGCTCTTTGGCTGGTACGCAGACAATGCGAAGGTCATCTTCACCATCTTCATTCTCACTGCGATCGTCGGCGAGAAGAGCTACCAGTGGATCAAACGCCGCGACATCAACCTTCGCAGCTCGTTCACTTCACTCGTCTCAGGCGCTGGCTTTCTGATCGCGAAGACGATCTTTGAAAAGTTGCTGTTCGTGGCGTTGGCTTTTTTCATCTACGAGAACTTCCGACTGTTCGATCTGCCACTGGGAAATCCACTCGTATGGATCGGCGTGCTGTTCGCTCGAGACTTCATCTACTACTGGGTCCATCGTCTCGAGCACACGACCCGATTTCTGTGGGCCTCACACCTGATCCACCACTCTCCCCGCAACATCGACATGACATCAGCGGTCCGTATCCCGTGGATGGAAGCGGTGTACAAGCCGTGGTTCAGCCTGTGGATGCCGCTCCTGGGCTTTCACCCGCTCGCCAAGATCGGACTCGACGTTTTGGTAGCCACGATTCAGCAGCTGCACCACACCAAGGCGTTCCCAGCTCGCGGTGACGGCAGCTACCCATTGTTCGCAAGGATCTTCGTGACGCCATCTACTCACCGAGTCCACCATGGCTACAACCCTGAGTACATCGACAAGAACTTCGGTGCGGTGTTCATCTTCTGGGACAAGCTCTTTGGAACCTATGCACCCGAGGTAGCGGAGGTGAAGTTCGGCGTGGGCGAGATCGATGCCGTCGATACTCCAACCGACGCGTTCGTCGGTGGCTACAAGCGCCTCTGGCAGAACATGCGTGAAGCAGGGTCACCTCAACGAGCCCTCGCAATCGCAGCAGGCCGCCCCTAGGAACGCCCGCCACGAACGTCGTTAAGGGTTTTGTTGAATTCGACCGAACTAGACATCGAAGACGTAACGAAGCAGGAAGCCGGAATGGTCGCAGCGACTCCGAAGACTAACTCCACAAATCGCTCTAAGTTCATGCTGGCTTTGGCGAGTCTTGGCATTGTCTTGGTTGCCTTCGGTGCTTTTTCTGCTGTGGCTGGCGACAAGGATTTGAATCCACAGGAGCAGTGCGACCTGATCGGCGGCGGTCTGACTGCGCTAACGAACCCAGATGGCACCTATTGGTGCGCCGCCCTTTCGCCGTTAACCGAAACGCCTAGCCGGTGAAGCCTACGAAATCTTCTTCGGTGTGGATGCCGTTGATGTCGATGATCAGCTCGGTCTCGTCGATGAAGACCGGAATCTGAGGTAGGCCCTCGCCATCTTGGGGGAACGTGTCGCCTGTGCAGGGGTCGGCAAAGTTCTGATCTGCGACGCTCCAGGTGACGTTGCACTCGCGACCGACTCCAGGGTCGCGTGCGTCGAAGGCGAACCAGCCAACCGATAGGTCATCGCCAATGTGGTTCAACCAGATGTCTCGGTCGCCGCTCGCGATGTCGGGCCACAAAATCGGGCCGTCGCGGTCGATGCTGTCGGAGATGTTGAAGATGTTCAGCGAACTGAAGTTCTGGTCGCCGAGAACGAGGGTGTTTGACTGTTGACCGAGTCGGATTGCAAAAAAGCCAATGACGATGGCGGCCAGCACAGCGATTCCGCCGAAGATGGCGGCGCTTCGTAAATCGAATGAGGGCCCTTTGGCCACGGGCATGGTGTGTTCTCCAACGGCGGGTTGGCTGCGCTTATCTGTCCATTATCGCAACTCGATGACCGAAACCTTCGTCGTAGCGCAAGGTCGTCACGTTGATTTGGTAGACCTCGGCGTCGATTCCGCAGCTGTCTGCATCTGACTGGGTCGACTCATCGGCTTGACTCAATCGCCAGATTGTTCCGGATCTGTATCTTCATCGGCGTGGGTGCGCCCGACTACTTCGGCCGTCGCCGCGACCGCTGCGGGGTCCTCAGTGGTCGTTGTGGATGAAATGTCAACGGCTTCGAGGTCGGCAGAAGAATCCGATGATGTCCCGTTGCGTTCGTCTTCGAACTGGGCCGTACTAGGGAGACCGAAGAACACGGCGGTCAGTAGTGCCCCGGCGAGTAGAGCGACGACGAGGATATCGATGGTTCTCTTCTTTTCAAGACGTTCGGTCATATGACGTAACACGCACAACGAGTGTCCCCGGGGGACAAGACCGGGGAATGCGCGAGGAACGCGATGGCAGCTAGGTTGATGCGGTGACTACCTCGACCGTGTACGACACGTGGCTTCAGAAAGCCTCCGATAATCCAAAGCGAATCGTGTTGGCCGACGCAGGCGACGAACGTGTGACCGCAGCTGCCGAAAAGCTTGAGCGGGATGGCCTTGCGATCCCCGTGCTCGTCGACGACCTCGATACCGCCCGAACCCCGGCGGTTCTTGCGGCGGCAGAGAAGCTCGAACGGGCCGATCTTGACGATCCGCTGCATGTGGCAGCACTGCTGGTGCGCACCGGCGAAGCCGATGGTTGCGTTGCCGGAGCGACGCGGCCAACCGCAGATGTGCTGCGTGCAGGCATTCATCTTCTCGGTGTTGCACCCGGAACGTCGGCGATCAGTAGCTGCTTCTTGATGATTCTCCCGGACGGCACGCCGATCGCGTACGGCGATTGTGCTGTGCTCCCAGACCCCGACGCCGACCAACTCGCGTCGGTCGCGATCTCGTCGGCTGCAACGTTCCAATCGCTCGCTGGTGAAGAGCCGCGGGTTGCGATGCTGTCGTTCTCGACCAAGGGAAGCGCCGAACACCCACGGGTTGACAAAGTCCGCCAGGCAACAGAGCGCGCTCACGAACTAGCACCCGATCTCAACCTGGATGGTGAGCTCCAATTCGACGCGGCGTGGGTTCCCGCTATCGCTTCGAGCAAAGCCCCCGACTCCACGGTCGCTGGTCACGCCAACGTGTTCATCTTCCCCGACCTCGACTCGGGAAACATCGCCTACAAGATCACCGAACGCATCGGAGGTGCCAGCGCTTTTGGGCCTCTCCTTCAAGGAGTCGACGGTGTCTTGCACGATCTCTCCCGAGGCTCTTCGGTAGAAGACATTGTCACCGTTGCTGTGATCGCCTCACTCCAAGCCGCCGAGAGCGATTGAGCGTTCTCGGAGCGGGTACCTTTCGAGGTGGACTATGCCTTGGTTGACCTCTCGGGCACTCTGACACTCGGTGAGTACCGCCTGGCCGAGCGTTTTCTCTTAGCGCATCGTTGACCGCGCCGGTAGTCTTCAGTCATCACGTTCCAGGGGGAAATGATGGCTGTAGATACCAAAGGCTCGATTCTTGGAAACGCGGTGCTCCGCCGCGAAGACCCCGAGTTGCTCACTGGTGAGGAGCTCTTCCTCGACGACTTTCCCGCTGACGGCGGAGCCCACGTGCACTTCGTGCGATCGACCATCGCCCACGCACTGATCAAGGACATAGAGATCGCTGATGCTGAGGCAATGCCCGGGGTCCTAGGCGTCTACACAGCTGCGAACACCGATGTAGGCCCTGTGGGGTTTCGCTTCGGCGATCCGCTGTGGTCTCGTCCTGTCTTTGCAGCTGATCGCGTCCGCCTTGTAGGTGATATCGTCGCCGCGGTCGTAGCAGAAACCCGCGAGCAGGCGGTCGACGCGGCCGAGGCTGTCTATGTCGACTACGAAGACCTCGACGTAGTTCTCGACCCCGAAGCATCCTTTGCCGGCGAGAGCGAAATTCTCTTTCCCGAGGCTGGCACCAACATCTGCTTTCACACCGACGTCAACCCAGACCTCGACGCCCTCGAGGGAGCCGATCACGTCACCGAGTTGCGCATCCACAGCCAACGACTCGCCGGAATCCCGATGGAGCCCAACGGCATCCTCGCTATCCCAGAAGGCGACTCTCTCACGGTGTGGATCCCTAACCAGCAGCCTCAGTCGCAGCAAAAGCCGCTGGCGACTCTCCTCGGCATGGAAGCGGAGAACGTCCGCGTCGCTGTTCCAAAGGCCATGGGGGGAGGGTTTGGTTCGAAGGGCGGGCTCTATCCCGAGTTCGTAGCGGTTTCATTGATCGCTCGCGAACTCGGTCGACCATGTCGCTGGATCGAGACACGCAGCGAGAACTTGGTTTCGATGACCCAGGGTCGAGACATGATCCTCAACGCAAAGATGGGCTTCACCTCCGACGGTCGAATTACCGGTCTCGACTGCCACGCCCTGGCCGATGTTGGCGCATACCCAGGCACAGGCGCTGTGCTTCCGACCTTCACCCAGGTCGTGATCCAGGGCGTCTACGACA
>CAZHUR010000088.1:0-8650 GCA_964535395.1 uncultured Acidimicrobiales bacterium | reverse complement strand
TACGAGAAGCCCGGCAAAGCGTCGGGACTCGTCGGAGAGCTGCTGGTAGTACACCTCGACACCTGGTTCGTCCGACGTTGGGAATGGACCGCTCGCCTGATGGTGAACGGAGATGAGCAAGTCGGCCTCGAGTGAGTCGGCGATAGCGGCTCGGGTTACCAGTGGCATACGGATGTCGTTGTAGCGGGTGAGCAGAACTTCTACGCCGGCTTCCTGAAGAAGCTCTTCGGCCAGCAGTGCTGTCTCGAGGTTCACTGCCTTCTCGGTGACATCATCGGGGCTGACCGCGCCCGTCTCGCTGCCACCGTGACCTGCGTCGATGACCACCTGAACGGACTCGAATAGTTCGCCATCGGGGACCGCGGCGACGTTCTGACAAGGAGTCCGAATCAGGAAGCCCTCATCGAACGCACCGAGAATTGGAGCGACGATTCCCGTGGAAGTGCGAAGCACACGAGCGGCTACGTCGAGTTGGTTCAAGGGTGCCTCGGTCGTATCGGTAGTTGGAGTGGGCTCAGACTCGGTGGGCAGGGTGGTCGAAGTGGAGGTGGTCGAAGTGGTCGAAGTAGTCGAAGTTGAGTCGACGAAGGCAGCGGCAGCATCATCGTCGATCTCTGGATCCGAAGCACAACCCGAGGCAATGAGGGCCGCGAGCAACACGCCGGCAACAGCCTTTGGCATCCTCACGACCTCTCCTTCCCGCTAAAACCCGGTGGCTTTAGTCCGGCCTCCATCGACTGGAGCGGCAACTAGCAAAGGTACACAACGGAATTTGAGTGTGTTAGTCGCCCAATTGAGTGCGTCCGCCTCATGCAGCTATGCCAAACGACCCAATTGATGAAAACAGGACAATTTGAAATACAGCGAGCCCTTCACGTGTTCTTACGATCTGAACACCCCCGGTCCAGCACGAATGACGGAGCCCCCTATGAGCACAATCGATATTGGTCACGAAGAGTTTGAAGAAACGGTCCTCGCGGACGGCATCGTCCTCGTTGATTTCTGGGCCGAGTGGTGCGGACCGTGCCGGGCATTTGCCCCGGTATACGAAGCATCCTCCGAGCAGCACGAAGACGTTGTCTTCGCCAAGGTCGACACCCAAGCCGAGCAGCAGCTCGCCGGTGGCCTGGGAATTCAGTCAATTCCGACCATCATGGCGTTTCGCGATGGCGTGCAGGTCTTCTCCCAGCCTGGCGCGCTTCCCGCAGACACCCTCGAAGACTTGATTTCGAAGGTCAAGGACCTCGACATGGACATGGTTCACGCCGAGATTGCCAAGCAGCAGGCTGAACATGTTCACAGCGAGAGCTGCAACCACTAACGCACTCGCTGCTACAACAGGTAGCAACACCGCTCAGCATTCGGTCTGAACGTTGACCCAATGCCAATGGAGGGTGAAGATAATCAACTAGCGTGAAACGGTCTGAGGTTTACTCAGCCGGCCGCCCCAGGAACGCCTAGATGATCTTCAACTCGGTAACGTTTTTCATCTTCCTCGCCGTGTTCTTGGCGCTGTATTGGTTAGCTAGGGCGCGACAACGCAATGTCCTTCTGCTCATTGGCTCCTACGTCTTCTATGGGTGGTGGGACTGGCGATTTCTCGGTCTTATCGCGATCAGCACCGTCGTTGACTTCTCGATAGCGAGGGGCATTGCCTCCCAGACCAACGCTGCTATCCGCCAACGTCTCCTGTGGTTCAGCATCGGGGTAAATCTCGGCATCCTCGGCGTTTTTAAATACTTCAACTTCTTCACCGATTCGTTAGTCAACACCCTCGACACGGTCGGGATATCGATCGGTGGCCCGACGATAAACATCTTGTTGCCGGTCGGGATCAGCTTTTACACATTCCAGACGATCTCGTACTCGTTCGATGTGTTCCGAGAGCGAATCGAGCCCGCGAAGTCCATTCTCGACTTCGCGACCTACGTCGCCTACTTTCCACAACTCGTGGCCGGGCCAATCGAGCGCGCCTCACATCTCTTGCCGCAGATCATCGACCCTGAATCACGCAAGTTCCCAAATTCGGAACGACGTATGGAGGCTGCCCGATTGATCATCGGCGGCTTGTTCAAGAAGGTCGTACTCGCCGATGGCGCAGCGCCAGTTGCGAACGCTGCGTTCGATGACCCATCACAGTGGAGCTTCCTCGTGC
Organism: uncultured Acidimicrobiales bacterium; assembly: GCA_964535395.1. GTDB lineage: Bacteria > Actinomycetota > Acidimicrobiia > Acidimicrobiales > SHLQ01 > SHLQ01. Next base: position 6,495 of record CAZHUR010000088.1, on the reverse strand, counting down.
TCCTTCTCGGCGTTGTTGCTTTCTCGATTCAGATCTACGGCGACTTCGCTGGTTACTCCGATATTGCCCGTGGTGTATCGCTTCTCTTGGGGATCAACCTGGTGGTCAACTTCAGCGAACCCTACTTGTCGCGCAACATCACCGAATTCTGGCGCCGCTGGCACATCTCGCTATCCGACTGGTTGCGCGACTACCTCTACATCCCGCTCGGCGGCAACCGAAAAGGATCGGCAAAGACATACCGAAACCTCTTCTTGACCATGCTTCTCGGCGGTCTGTGGCATGGTGCATCCTTCAATTTCGTGATCTGGGGAGCACTCCACGGAGTCTTCTTGGCAATACACAAACTGATCGGAGGCACCGCTCCAACCAACGAACCGAAACTGCGAGAACTGCCGAACATCCTCGGAACCTTTGCTTTGGTCAACCTCGCCTGGCTCTTCTTCCGTGCAGAGACCTTCGAGTCGGCCATCGACATGCTCACGGCAATTATCACGCTCCAACAGGGTGACCTGCCGTTGGGCTTCTTTGCGACCATTCTGGTACTTGGCTCACTGACCATCGCAATTGACTTGTGGCAACGATCTCAACTCAAGACCGTGACGCCTCGTCGTCGCATGTCACCCGAACTCGCCGGCAGCGTCATCGCCGCCAGCTTCGTTGGAATCCTCGTATTCTCCGGCGGCACGCCCCAGCCCTTTATCTACTTCCAGTTCTGATTATGACGACGCTTCGAAACTCGAACTTCAGATTCTTAGTCGCAGCGCTCGCCACCTTTGTTGTGCTCGAAGGAGTCGCCCGGATCGCTGGCGCGACGATGGCGGAACCGCTGCGCTTCTACGACGCCGAGACCGAGGTCAAAGCAGCTCAGATCAAAACACTCGACGAGGTAGACGTGCTGGTCGTTGGAAGCTCGATGCCATGGCAGGGCTTCCTCCCCGCCTCCTTCTCCGAAGAGGGGCTACGCACCTATAACGCCAGCCTCGCTGGAGGAGTTCCTCCGATTACAGAACGTTGGCTCGACGATCAGGATCTCATCGATGACCTCCAGCCAGAAACGGTGGTGTGGGGTCTCTCGAGCCTGGACTTTGCTCCGGCTTACGGCCAAGAGAACTTCGATCGCTACGCCGAGTCACTCGAAAGTGCACCGGGGCTACTCAACGACATCGAGCGGTTCACAGCGGACTATCTCACGCTCGTCTCACACAGAACCCAGCTTCGAGACCCATCGTTTCTCTTTGGTTCGGGTGATGACGGGATCGCAGCGAACCGCGCGATTGCGCAGAACGAGGTCTTTCCCTTAGGTGACCGCAGCGAGTACGAAGCCAATACCTCACCGGAACTCGCAGGTGTTCAGCGCGCAAGACTGACCGACTTCGAGATCTCCAGTAGCGACTCGTCCATCATCGAGGACACAGCCTCACGCCTCGTCGAGCAAGGGGTCCGGGTAGTCCTGATCGAAATGCCAGTGCCCCAGCGCTTCATCAACCTCCACCCCGACGGTGCTTCGTCCTATGAGCTGGTCCACGAAGAGATCGAGCGAATCAGCTCGGCCACCGGCGCCGAAGTTATCGACGCTTCCGACTGGTTCGACGATGACGCCTTCGTCGACTTCACTCACCTCAATCGAGCCAGCGCCGAGGTGCTTACCGACGTTGTGGCCTCCTACCTCACAACCGGCGAACTGGATCCGCCCGCTCGCAGCACGACCAACGATGCGGTCGCCGACATCCCCGCTGCGGTTCCTTTGGCATCGTGTGAGACGCGCTTTGTCGAAGATGAGTACGGCATCGTGACCGAAGTTCTCGTGTGCCCAGATGGTCAGATTCCCGACGAGATCGACCTGGAGGACGAGGGCACGATCATCGTGCGCGACGCCGATGCCCAAGTTGTGCAAGGTTCTGATGGCTGGCTGTTCCTGCCGAGGTCGGTCGAACAGGTCTGCCGGGCTGCGGGTGCACGAGACCGCTGGATCGAGGAAGTCGAGATCGCACGACGAATTCTTGAATCGGTCGATAAAGACCTCGTGGTTTCGATCGTGCCCGATCGCGGGGTTGTAGCCACAGAGTTCCTCGGCGATATCGACAACGCCTGTCAGCTGTCCAACCTCGAGTTGATCGAGACCATGGCCGCAAGTCACCCATCGATCATCAGCTTGGCGTCGGTGATCGATAGCAGCGACCTGGTGCGACAGGACGATACCCACTGGACCTCTGCGGGAGCGCTCGCGGGCAGTCGACTTATCGTCGATGCATTGGATCCGAACGCGTGGCAGGACGACCGAATTATTGGGACCGATACCTTCTCTCACCTCGGTGGCCTCGCCCGCACACTTGGGGAAATCGAACCTGATGAACTTGAGTTTCCCGTCGTTGATCTGAGCAGCTCTGAGACCAGCGTTAGTCGTACATCCGGCTGGGCTCTTCGCACGACGATCACTCCCGGAGCGTCCGACCGCGAGATAATGTTGATTCATGATTCGAACGGAGGCAACGGTTCGATCGACGACGAGATCCCACTCGGCGCGTACTACGTAACCCCGTGGTTCTCTCGTGCGAGCAGCCTCCGCACCCTCGGCGGAGAGCAACAGACACTGTGGGAGCAACCAGCGAACGCTTCATTTCTCGAAGCAGACGCAATTGCGTTCATGCTCGTGCAGAGAAACGTGACGGCATGGCTGAGCCCGGGACGGCTCTCGGTGAATCTCATTGGCGCAATCGCCGAGACCGGTGAGATCGGTGAATCACTACAGAACACCACTTCCCTTCCCGCCCAAGTCGGCGATGGGGTCCTGGTTTTGTCCAATGTGGCCAGTCCCGAAGCGATCGAAGTCAACCCGACTACAGGGGAAACCGGTCATCGCGTAGACGGCTCCGATTCGTTGGCCATCTACGTCGCTGCCGACACCACGCTCGAGTTCTCAGAGGCGGTCTCTGGAGTCTTCGTTCCCCTCGACCAGTACCGCTAAAAGTATGTAGGTCCGAGCGCGGCTAACGCGCTCGGACCTACAACATTCTTCCGACCTGGCTAGAGCGAGGCGACGATCTCTGCCATGAGGTCCCCGGCTTCGGTCGGGTTGAGCCCGACCTTTACACCTGCGTCCTCGAGTGCTTCCATCTTGGCCTTCGCTGTTCCCTTGCCACCGGAGACGATCGCGCCTGCGTGGCCCATCTTCTTTCCGGGAGGTGCGGTAACGCCAGCGACGTAGCTCACGACCGGCTTGGTCACATTTGCCTTGATGTAGTCCGCTGCCTCTTCTTCGGCTGAGCCACCAATCTCGCCGATCATCATGATCGCCTTGGTCTCAGGGTCAGCTTCGAATGCTTCAAGACAGTCGATGAAGCTGGTGCCAGGAACGGGGTCGCCGCCGATACCAACCGAAGTCGTCACGCCGATGTCCTTCTGCTGAAGCTCGAATACGGCCTGATAGGTGAGCGTGCCGGAACGGCTGACGACACCGACCGGTCCACCGGGCTTTGCGATGTGTCCGGCGGTAATGCCGATGTTTGCTTTGCCGGGGCTGATAATGCCCGGACAGTTCGGGCCGAGCAGTTGGGTATCTGGGAAATCCTGCTTCAACTTGTTGAAGAACCAGGCCTCATCGTGCATTGGTACGCCTTCGGTGATGACGACCACGAGATCGAGGCCGGCTTCTGCGGCCTCGAGTACGGCGCCCTTCACAGCAACCGGAGGGACGAAGATGGCGCTCGCATTGGCGCCCGTCTCGGCCTTTGCCTCGGCGACCGTTGCGAAGATCGGCACACCATCAACATCGGTACCCGCCTTCTTTGGATGCGTACCGCCGACGACCTTCGTGCCGTACTCGCGGTTGAGGTTGCCGTAGTAACGGCCTGTACTTCCAGTCAGTCCTTGGTAGACGACCTTGGTGTTTTCATCGAGAAAAATACTCATTGTGATTCGTTCCTTATCGGGTCGTCGTAGCTCAGCCAGCAGCCAGCGCAACGGCCTTTTCGGCAGCGCTCAGCATGGTGGGTTCCATCAGTAGTGCATCGCTCAAGTGCGGCGCGAGCATGTCGCGGCCCTCTTGTGCGTTGGTGCCGTCGAGACGAATGATGATCGGGCTGTCGATATCGACCCGTTTCATTGCTTCGATAATGCCTTCGGCCACTTCTTCGCCGCGGGTGATGCCGCCGAAGATGTTGATGAAGATCGACTTCACGTTGGGGTCGTTGTTGATGACCTCGAGCGCTCCGGCCATCACGTCGGCGTTTGCGCCGCCGCCGATGTCGAGGAAGTTGGCGGGCTTACCGCCCACCTGGTTGACCACGTCGACGGTGCTCATCGCGAGACCAGCACCGTTGGCGATCACTCCGACCGAACCTTCGAGACCAACGTATTGGAGGCCCTGTGCATGAGCTGCCGCTTCACGCTCGTCGCGTGTTTGTGTCTTGTCGTACTCGGAGTAGTCCGGGTGACGGAAGGTCGAGTTGCCATCGAGGGTGACCTTCGCGTCGAGCACGTGCACTACGCCTTCGGGGGTGAGGATCAACGGGTTGATCTCGACCAGGTCTGCGTCGCCTTCCGAGTACGCGGTGTAGAGCTGCTTCAAGATGGCCTCTGTCCCTTCGACCGCTGCCTCTGGCAAGTTCGCTGCCGCAACCCACGAAGCAACATCTTCGTCCGAAAGACCGGCTACGGGATCGACCCAGATCTTTGCGATTGCATCCGGATTCTCTTCGGCGACGGTTTCAATTTCGACGCCGCCCTCTTTTGAGAGCATGCCCAGGTGCTTCTTGGCCGACCGATCGAGGGTGAAGCTTGCGTAGTACTCCTCGGCGATGTCGGAGGCCTTTTCGATCCACACGCGCTGGACGATGTGGCCCTTGATGTCGAGGCCGAGGATGTTCCCGGCATGCTCGCGAACAGCATCGATGTCGGCAGCGAACTTCACTCCGCCCGCCTTGCCTCGTCCACCGGTGTGAACCTGTGCCTTGACCATGACCGGTGCGCCAAGCTCTTCTGCCGCGGCGACGGCTTCGTCGACTGAAAAGGCGATCTTGCCGGGAGACACCGGCATGCCATATTCGGCAAAGAACTCTTTGCCTTGATATTCGAACAGATCCACAGGTTCCTCCGAGTGGGCTAGCGAACTCGCGCTGTCACAAGTCCACCGTGAGCCTACGCTCCCGCGATTTGATTCGGTACCGGCTTCCTCGGGATTTTACCTAGACCTGAAGCGCCGACCAGATCTTTTGGCCCGTGAGCGGCATGTCGATGTGGCGAACGCCAAGATGTGAGATTGCATCGAGGACGGCGTTGTGCACCGCCGAAGTTGACCCGATCGTCCCGGATTCGCCAATGCCCTTCGCCCCGATTGGGTTGCGAGGACTTGGCGTTTCAGTGTTGTGCGTTTCAAAGGAGATCAACTCGGACGCGGCCGGCATCAAGTAGTCCATGAGGTTCGACGTAACGGGGTTGCCAAAGTCGTCGTAGCGCACCTCTTCGAAGAGAGCCTGAGCGACACCTTGAGCAATGCCACCGTGCTGCTGGCCGGTCACCAGCATCGGGTTGAGAATGCGTCCGGCGTCGTCGACGGCAACATGGCGCAACATCTCGACCTCGCCCGTTTCGGTGTCGACCTCGACGACCGAAACATGGGTGCCGAATGGGAAGGTTGGCCCCTCGGCCGAGAAGTCGATTTCTTCGTCGAGTCCGGCTTCAAATCCATCGGGGAGTCGGGAATCGTCAAGCGACGCTGCGTGCAGTTCTGCCCAGCTGACAACCTTGGATGGAACGCCCGCAACCCCGAGCCCGCCATCTGCCTTCACGATGTCTTCGGGAGCGGCTTCGAGCATGTCAGCGGCCAACTGAGAGGCCTTCTCCAAGAGGCGTCCGGAAACCACGTGCACCGCCGAGCCAGCTGTTTGCAACGACCGCGATCCCATGGTGCCGACTCCCTTTGGCACATCCAACGTGTCGGACTGAAGGACCGTGATGTCTTCCATCGGGATACCGAGGTGGTCCGACACGATCATCGAGAACGAGGTGATATGTCCCTGTCCGTGTGCGCTCGTTCCTACTCGGGCGATCGCCTTACCGTCGCTCGTGACCTCGACCCGTCCGTATTCGCTATGCAGCCCAGCGGGCGCCGTCACCTCGACGTAGGAGCAGATGCCGATCCCGAGTTGCTTGACGTCGCCAGCGGTTCTCCGCTGAACTTGTTCGGCGCGCACCGCATCGATGTCGACAGCCTCAAGCGCAATGTCGAGCGCCTTTCGGTACTCGCCGTTGTCGTACACAGAGCCCGACTGGGTGGTGAACGGGAACGCCTCGGGCGCAATAAAGTTCTTGCGACGAATCTCAGCGGGATCGATACCCAGCTCATCAGCTGCGATATCGATGATGCGTTCCAACATCTGAGTGGCTTCGGGGCGGCCGGCGCCGCGATAGGCCGCGACCGTTGGACGGTTGGTGACAACCGAGTCGGCCCGGTAGTTGAGCTTGGGGATGTCGTAGACGCCCTGGATCACGACC
>CAZHUR010000087.1:4747-8657 GCA_964535395.1 uncultured Acidimicrobiales bacterium | reverse complement strand
AAGCACGCAGAGTGCATGGCGGGACTCACAGAATCACACAGGGTGGCTTTCCAGTCAAAGGACAAATGGCTCCCACGCGAAAAATGAGTCGGGCGGATTAGGAAGCGGATTAGGAAGCAGAGTCCAACAGCAGAGCGAACGGATTGTGGCTAGAGTCTCGCAGTGAAGCTGAGCACTGGCTTCCGGTGACCCACGCCGATGGATCCCCTGAGGAGAAATGACATGACAGAAATGAACGCCACGATCGACGCCCGGGCGATTGCCAACATACGCGGCATCGCCCTCGATGGGCCGCACAATGCACGATCGGGCCACCAAGGTACAGCGATGTCGCTCGCTCCGCTGGCTCACGTGTTGTGGAGCCGCATCATGAAGTTTGACGCTGAGAACCCCGACTGGTTCGATCGTGACCGCTTCATTCTCTCTCCGGGGCACGCGTCGATCCTTGAGTACACCCTCTTGTACTTGTACGGGTTCGGTCTTGAGATGGAAGACCTGAAGAACTTCCGCCAATTCGGTTCTAAAACCCCAGGCCATCCTGAGCTTGGTCACACGGTAGGCGTCGAAGTGACGACAGGTCCGCTCGGTGCCGGATTCTCAAACGGTGTTGGCTTGGCCATTGCAGAAGAGAGCCTGCGCGCTCGTCTGGGCAGCGAAGTTTGTGACCATTACATATACGGCATCTGCTCTGACGGAGACATGGAAGAGGGCATTAGCCATGAGGCGGCCTCACTGGCTGGTCACCTTGGGCTTGGTCGCTTGATCTTCATCTACGACGACAACGAGATCTCCATCGACGGGCGCACCGACCTTGCCTTTAGCGACGACACCGCTGCGCGTTTCCGTGCCTACAACTGGGACGTGCAAGAGGTGGGCGAGATCGCCGAAGACCTCGACGCTCTAGAAGCGGCGATCAACGCTGCCAAGGCTGTAACCGATAAGCCCTCGATGATCGTGCTGAAGACGAAGGTCGCGTTCCCAGCGCCCAAGTCGACCGATGATTACCACGCTCACGGCTACTCGATCTTCGACGAAGAGATCGCCGAGACCAAGGAGATCCTCGGGCTCCCCGTCGACGAGACCTTCACCGTCGAAGACGATGTGCTTAGTGCATGTCGTGCATCCGGAATTCGTAGCCGTAGCGAACAAGTTGCATGGCAGTCACGACTAGATGGCTACAGCGGGGATCGAGCAGTTCTTGACGCCCTCCTCAACACACGACCGCTCGATGGCTGGATGGACGCGCTCCCGAGTTGGGAACCTGGAGAAAATGTCGCTACCCGCAAGGCTTCGGGCGCCATCGTAGAGGTGATGGCTCAACAGATGCCATCGCTGATGGGCGGAGGTGCTGATATTACCGGAAACACCGGAACCGTCATCTCTGATCTTGGCGTCTTTACCGCCGATGATCGTTCCGGGCGCCAGCTCTATTACGGAATTCGCGAGCACGGTATGGGTGGAGCGATGGTCGGGATGGCAGCGCACGGTGGCATCTTCCCTATTGGTGGCACGTTCTTTGTGTTCTCCGATTACATGCGGCCCCCGGTTCGGTTGGCTGCACTCTCGAAGCTCCCGATGGTCTTTAGTTGGACTCACGACTCGATCGGAGTTGGCGAAGATGGACCAACCCACCAGCCAATCGAACACGTTGGTTCGTTCCGCGCAATGCCTGGACTCGACGTGTGGCGTCCCGCTGATGCAAATGAAACAGCTTTTGCGTGGTCGGCAGCAATTGAATCGGAGCGACCAACCGCAATGATCTTGAGTCGTCAAGGGGTGCCTGTTCTGAACACGGTGGATGCTCGTGAGTCTGTGCTGCGAGGTGGATATGTTCTCGTCGATACCGAAGGTGATCCAGACGTGGTTCTCATGAGTGCTGGTTCGGAGGTGCAGCACTGTGTTGGTGCTGCCGAGACACTCAAGGCCGAAGGGGTTGCTGCTCGCGTCGTATCGCTTCCCTCTTGGGACGCGTTCGAGCGACAGGATGCGGCCTACCGCGAGTCGGTCATTCCAAAGGGCGTGCCATCGGTCTCGATCGAAGCTGGCGCCACATTTGGATGGGCCAGGTATGCAGACACGAACCTCGGCATTGACCGGTTCGGTGCATCCGCGCCTGGTGACGTTGTGATGGAGAAACTTGGAATGACCGCCGATGCTGTCGTGGTTGCTGTTCGTGAGCGACTCGGCTAGTCGAAGAAAATTGATCTACAAACGGCAAGCCCGATTAGAAGAGGAAAAGAAATGACAGAGACAAACCTGCACACGAAGTTCGATCAACACCAGCAGAGCCCCTGGCTTGATAACTTGCGTCGTAGTTGGATTCATGACGGAGAGCTTCAGCAGTGGTTGGACAACGGTGTTCGAGGTATCACCTCAAACCCGAGCATCTTCCAAAAAGCGATCGAAGGATCCGACGACTACACCGAGCAGTTCGCTCAGTTGTTGAGCGAAGGAAAGTCGATCGAAGAGTCCTACTGGGGCCTCGTCGTCACCGACATTGAAGATGCGCTCAAGCTGACACGTCCGCTCTATGACGAGAGCAACCGTCTCGACGGATACGTCTCGGTCGAGGTCGACCCTCGCCTTGCTCGCGATCAAGAAGGCACCGAAGCCGCTGCGCGTGAGCTCTGGGACACGATCGATGAGCCAAACGTGTACATCAAGATTCCCGCAACTGCAGAAGGTGTTCCAGCGATCGAAAACATGATCGCCGAAAAGCGGAGCATCAACGTGACGCTGCTCTTCTCGGTGGATCGCTATCGCGACGTTATGGAGGCCTATCTGACTGGCCTTGAGCGCGCTGAAGGTGACCTTTCGGCTATCTCGAGCGTTGGATCGTTCTTCATCAGTCGCGTCGATGTCGAAGTCGACAAGCGACTTGAAGAGATCGGTACCCCCGAGGCGCTCGCTCTTCGAGGTAAAGCAGCAGTAGCGAACGGCAAGCTTGCTTACGAGGCGTTCCGCGAGGTCTTCAGCGGACCACGTTGGGAGGCTCTTGCAGCTCGCGGCGCTCAGCTCCAGCGTCCCCTTTGGGCATCGACGGGCACAAAGAACCCTGACTACCCAGACACTCTGTACGTCGATGCCTTGATCGGCCCAGACACGGTCAACACAATCCCTGATGTGACGCTCGAACGCTTCATAGACCATGGCACCGTTGCTCGTACGCTCGACGTCGATGTCGATGAGGCTCACGCTGTGATGGCTGGGATTGCCGAACAGGGAGTCGACATGGCCGACGTTGCAATGCTGCTCGAAGATCGAGGTGTCGAAGCGTTTGCGAACGACTTCAACAGCTTGATCTCTTCGCTCACCGAAAAGGCAGCAACGCTGAAGTAAATACAGACAGCAACGCTGTCTGCGTAACACAGCACGGGGGCGGGTGATGGTTCGAGTTGGAGCAATGCTCAAGCGAGAGGTGTCACCCGCTGACCTCGTCGCGCATGCGCGGCGACATCAACGTGGCTTTGATGAGCTTTGGGTCGTAGAGGATCTCCCCTACGCCGGAGGTATCAGTCAAACAGCTGCGGTCTTGGCGAGCACCGACGACGTCATCGTCGGCCACGGGATCGCGCCCGCCCCTTTTCGAAACGCTGCGGCGCTTGCGATGGAATGGGCAACGCTGGCAGAGATGTTTCCCCGACGCCTGTCCGCTGGCCTCGGCCATGGCGTGCAGGCGTGGATGGGTGATATTGGAGTGCGCCCGCCGTCGCCGTTGACGCTTCTCCGTGAGGTTCACGGCGCGGTGACCGGGCTCCTGGCGGGCGAGCGAGTCGATGCTGTTGGTGACTATGTCTCGATCGATGGGCAGCGCCTCGAGTTCCCTCCTTCGAGCATCCCGCCGGTGTCCCTTGGGGTGACCGGGCCGCGATCGCTCGAACTGTCTGGCGAGATTGCGAGTGGCACGATC
>CAZHUR010000087.1:0-4647 GCA_964535395.1 uncultured Acidimicrobiales bacterium | reverse complement strand
GGTGACCGGGCCGCGATCGCTCGAACTGTCTGGCGAGATTGCGAGTGGCACGATCTTGCCCGAGGGCCATGGTCCCGATCAGATAGCAGTGGCGCGAACCCACATTTCGACGGGAGCTGCGCGCACGGGGCGACGCGTGGAAGATCATGCAATAACGGTCTTTGCGTCGTTTCATGTGGGTGGCCCCGACACGATGGCACCTCGAAATCCCGAAGCGCCCACGATGTGGGAAGCAATTGGTGATGACCCGTCAGCGGTTGCGACCCAACTTCAACAGCTCGTCGATACGGGTGTCGATTCGGTCGTGCTCGTCAGCCTCGCGAACGACCTCGACGCCCAGCTTGAGTTGGCGGCTGAGGAGATCCTTCCAGCACTCATCGGCTGATTGGATCACGGTCTGTCATGCGGGCGCAGAAGGATTGACAGAGGTTAGTTGCAATTTGCAACCAACTCGACCTAAGGTCGGTGGCGATGACGGCAGCGGCCACACCCCCAGCTTCGAGCGAAAGAGCAACTTCGACTGAGAAAGCTGATGCCGACTCGATCTCGGCGACGCTCGGTGTCATTGGAGACCGGTGGTCCTTTCTTGTCTTGCGTGGCGTGTTTCGCGGGCTCGCTCGATTCAGCGACCTCAGAGATGACCTGGGAATTGCGTCGAACCTGCTCACAAGCCGCCTGAAAGCGCTCGTCGATAACGGGGTCCTCGAGAAGGTCGAGTATTGCGAACGCCCAAAGCGCTACGAATATGTACTCACACCAGCTGGTCGAGATCTCTCGGGTGTCCTCGTATCGCTTATGCAGTGGGGCGACCAGCACCTGAACGAAAGCCGACCGGTCGTGCTGGTGCATTCCGAGTGCAACCACCCCATCGAGAACGTAACGATCTGCTCGCACTGCAACATGGAAGTTCCGGCTACGGCAATTCGCCGGATGGACGAAGGTTGAACCAATGACGACATACCCACACGGCCAAGATGCCCTGACGCTCGCTTGTGAGATTCGAGATGAGACCCACGGGCGGCGCGTGACGTATTCGCCAAAGGTGTTCATCCCTCTCACCAAGCTGTGTCGGGACAGTTGTTCGTACTGCACCTTTGTAGAACCACCGGCTCGCGTCGACAGCCCGTATATGTCGATCCGCGAAGTTGTTGCACTTGCACGCAAAGGTGCCAAGGCGGGATGTCACGAAGCCCTCTTTACCCTCGGTGAACGCCCGGAACTCCGCTACGACGTTGCAGCGCAATGGCTCGAAGAAAATGGCTTCTCGTCTACCGTCGATTACGTGCGGGCAGCCTGTGAAGCGGTCATTACTTCCTCGGGGCTGCTCCCCCACGCAAACGCGGGTGCGCTTACCAAGGAGGAGTTAGCGCTTCTCCGAACAGTCTCGCCATCGCAGGGCATGATGATCGAGAGCTTGAACCCTGATCTTGAGTGCCATCAGAACGCACCTGACAAAACGCCCGAACGTCGTCTCGCCACTCTCGAAGCTGCTGGCGAGTTGCAGATCCCGTTCACCACAGGAATCTTGGTCGGCATCGGCGAGTCACGCGAAGATCGCATCGTTGCTCTCGAGGCAATCCGAGATAGTCATCTTCGACATGGGCATGTCCAAGAGGTCATCGTGCAGAACTTCCTGCCGAAGAACGGGACTCGGATGCGCAACGACCCGGAGTGCCCGACCGATTCGCATCTCGAAGCAATCGCCCTGGCCCGAATCATTCTTCCCCGAGACGTGCACGTCCAGGCTCCACCGAACCTGACCGAAAACATCAGCCAGCTTCTTTCGGCGGGTATCGACGACCTTGGCGGAATCTCGCCGCTGACGATCGATCATGTCAACCCCGAACGGCCGTGGCCCCACCTCGATCAGGTGGCGAGCGAGCTTGCCCTCGAAGGTTTTGTGCTGGCGCCACGTCTGACAGCGCATCCCGAGTTCGTCCAAGATCCGCAACGCTGGTTCGACGAGGAGCTGCACTTTCCGGTCATGGACCGCAGTGACGCAGAGGGCCTTGGACGCGATGACCCCGGCTCTGTTCTTCCCGAAAAGGTCATGGAGGCAAACTCGGTTTCAGACGGCGCCGAAGTAGTGATGATCGGCGATCGCTCAACCGCGTGGTACTCGGGAGCCGATACTGCCCCGATGCAACTCTTGCCCGGTCTTGGGAATGCCAAGGGTCAGATCGGCGAAATCCTTGACGGTGTGCGGGCAGGTGAAGAGGTTGGCGTCGAGGAGATCGAAGCCCTGTTCAGCGCTCGCGGCCCCGAGGTGCTCGCCGTGGCAAACGTTGCCGACGAACTCCGTACGAAGGTGAATGGTGATGTTGTTACCTACGTTGCCAATCGCAACATCAACTACACCAACGTGTGCACCTTCAAATGCCAGTTCTGCGGTTTCTCGAAAGGTCCACTCTCGCTGAACCTTCGTGGCGCCCCGTACCTCCTGACCCTCGACGATATTGCTGAACGAGTGGTCGAAGCTGGAGACATGGGGGCGACAGAGGTCTGCTTGCAAGGCGGGATCCACCCGGATTTCGACGGCAATTACTACGTCGACGTCATCGACGCCGTCCACTCAGCGGCCCCCGACATTCACATCCACGGTTTCACAGCGCTCGAAGTAACCGAAGGTGCTCGACGGCTCGATGAGCCGCTCGAAAGCTACCTCGCGCGCTTGGCCGAAGTTGGACTTCGGTCGCTTCCTGGCACCGCCGCTGAGATTCTCGATGACGAGGTGCGAGAGATCCTGTGCCCTGACAAGATCGACACCGACGAATGGCTCGAAGCTCACCGCCTGGCTCACCGGGTGGGACTGTCATCAAACGTCACGATCATGTTCGGTGCTGTCGAACGCCCTCTTCATTGGGCGCGCCACATCGTGCGAACCCGTGAACTGCAAAAGGAGACCGGTGGCTTCACCGAGTTTGTGCCGCTCCCCTTTGTTCACATGGCATCGCCGATCTACCTCCGTCGCAGGTCACGGCGAGGACCGACGTTCCGAGAGACACTGCTCATGCACGCCGTTGGCCGAATTGCCTACCACGGATGGATCGACAACATCCAAGCTTCGTGGCCCAAGATCGGTCTGCACGGAGTTGCCCAGTTGCTCCACGGCGGGGTCAACGACATCGGCGGCACTCTCATCGACGAGAACATCAGCCGTGCTGCTGGCGCAAGCCACGGAACCGCCCATACGCCAGACGACTTCAGAGCGATGGTTGAACCACTGGGTCGCACGCTTCGTCAGCGAAACACCAAGTATGGACTTATCGACGAACTGGTCGGGTCTGGCTAGAAGCGCAAGTCCCCGCGTAAATCGCAATACGCTACGGGGGTGACTTCCCTTCCCCGCTATCGCACCGGTAAAGACCCCATCGACGACGCAATCATGGAGTTGGTTGAGCAGTCGAAGATCGCTGAAGATACCGACCTCACCTTTGAGATGATCGTCAGCGCCCTTCGAATGGGCCTCGAGCACGTCGACCGTGGCGACATGAAACTCGTTAACAATTCTCTCAAGGAACTTCGGTACTCGTTCCACGTCTTTGATACGTACAAGAGCGTCTTGAAGTGCTCGATCTTTGGCTCTGCGCGAACCAAAGAGGACGACCCGGAGTATCAAACCGCCAAGAAGCTTGGCGCTGCGATGGTCGAGCGCAACTGGATGGTCATGACCGGAGCGGGTCCTGGCATCATGGCTGCGGGAATCGAAGGTGCCGGCACCGAGAACTCGTTCGGCATCAACATCGTGTTGCCCTTCGAAGCGTCTGCGAACCGGTTTATCGCCGACGATGAGAAGCTGATCAACTTCCGGTACTTCTTCACACGCAAGCTCACCTTCATGAAAGAGTCGTCAGGTTTCGCTGCTCTTCCAGGTGGCTTTGGCACCATGGACGAAGCATTTGAACTGCTCACGCTTATGCAGACGGGCAAGTCACCGATCGTCCCGCTCGTGTTGGTCGATTCTGAAGGCTCGACATATTGGGAACGATGGCGTGATTTTGTAGTCAAGGAACTGCTCGAAGCCCAACTCATATCGCCGGCTGATATGGACCTGTTCCTTCTCACCGACGACGTCGAGGTCGCAGCCGATGAGATGGCTCGCTTCTACACGACCTATCACAGCTCGCGTGTCGTTGGTTCCAAGCTGGTCATGCGACTGAAAAGAGAAATTGGTGACGACGAACTGACCGAGCTGAATGGACAGTTTGGCGACATCATCGACTCAGGCCAGATCGAACGCGTCGAGGCCACGTCTGCAGAGGTTCGAGATAACGACCAGGTGAACCTGTCTCGAATTGCGTTCAACTTCGACAGGCACGGCTATGCGCGTCTTCGCGTGCTCATCAACGATCTAAACCACGCTCCAGATAGCCCTGCTATTTAAGTGTTATGAAGACTCGTGCGACCCTGGGTTTCACCAGGGTGTTTGCTCACCTCGAAGAAGGTGTGCAGCTTTCTCAACAGAGCGACGTGCCTTGCCTAACAGCTTCTGCTGGTCACCATATGTATTTCCGTCCTCGGCGATCGACTGCGCAAGATCGGCCATGCCACGATCGGCCAGCTCCTCGACGGTCGCGTCGAGACGAGCGACGATCGCTTGATAGGGAGTCTCTTGATAGGGATTCGCTTGATAGGGATTTTCAGAAC